>CANFGA010000044.1 GCA_947446335.1 Oxalobacteraceae bacterium
GAGCACCGTCAAATTGTCCGTCTTGTCGACCGTCTTGCTGCGCATGTAGGCGCGCATCGCCAGCATCTTGTCCAGCGCGCCAATGATCGGCGGCTCGTCGCCGGCGGTCAACAGATTGGCCAGGTACTTGACCGGGATACGCAAGCTCTTGGTGTCGGGCAAGATGCCGTTCATCCCCATCTTGCCGGACTCGGCCGCAGCCTGGATCGGCGACAGCGGCGGGATATACCAGACCATCGGCAGCGTCCGGTATTCCGGATGCAGCGGAAAGGCGACCTTCCATTCCTTGACCATCTTGTAGACCGGCGACTTGACAGCCGCGGTGAGCCACGATTCGGGTATCCCCTGCAGGCGGGCCTCGGCCAGGATGGCCGGGTCGTGCGGATCGAGGAACAGTTTCAGCTGCGCCTGATACAAGTCTTGCTCGGCCGGTGTCGATGCAGCAGCCTCGATCTGGTCGGCGTCATACAGCAAGACGCCCAGATAGCGGATACGCCCGACGCAAGTTTCCGAACAGACGGTCGGCTGGCCGGCCTCGATGCGCGGATAACAAAAGGTGCATTTTTCAGCCTTGCCGGACGACCAGTTGTAGTAAATCTTCTTGTACGGGCAACCCGAGATGCACATGCGCCAGCCGCGGCACTTGTCCTGGTCGATCAGGACGATGCCGTCTTCGGCCCGCTTGTAGACCGAACCGGACGGGCACGATGCGACGCAGGTCGGGTTCAAACAATGCTCGCACAGGCGCGGCAGATACATCATGAAGGTGTTTTCGAAGGTGCCGTACATCTCCTTTTGCATGTTGTCGAACAATTTGTCGGCACTGCGCTTGGCGAATTCGCCGCCCAGATCGTCTTCCCAGTTCGGGCCCCATTCGATCTTGTCCATCTTCTTGCCGGTCAAGACCGAAATCGGACGCGCGGTCGGCGGCGTCTCGGACAGCGGCGCGTTCTGCAGATGCTCGTAATCGTAGGTGAACGGCTCGTAATACTCGTCGATCGCCGGCAGGTTCGGATTGGCAAAGATGTTGGCCAGAATCTTCAGCCGGCTGCCCTGGCGCGGCTCGATCTTGCCATTGGCCTTGCGCCGCCATCCGCCATGCCACTTGTCCTGGTTTTCCCACTCTTTCGGGTAGCCGATGCCGGGCTTGGTTTCGACGTTGTTGAACCACGCGTATTCGACGCCATCGCGGCTGGTCCAGACGTTCTTGCAAGTGACCGAACAAGTGTGGCAACCGATGCACTTGTCCAGGTTCAGCACCATGCCGATTTGGGCTCTTATTTTCATGCTTTGCTCCTGTTTGCTTCAGTTTCCAGCAACGGGCCTTCAAGCCAGTCGACCTTGTCCATCTTGCGGATCAGCACGAATTCATCGCGGTTCGAACCGACGGTGCCGTAGTAGTTGAAGCCCCACGACAATTGCGCGTAGCCGCCGATCATGTGGGTCGGCTTGGTGACGATGCGGGTGACCGAGTTGTGGATCCCGCCGCGCTGGCCCGACATCTCGGCGCCCGGCACGTTGATGATCTTTTCCTGGGCGTGATACATCATCGTCATCCCCTGCGGCACGCGCTGGCTGACCACGGCGCGCGCGGTCAGCGTGCCGTTGACGTTGAACGCTTCGACCCAGTCGTTGTCGACGATCCCCGCTTCCTTGGCATCGATCTCCGATAACCAGACGTGCGGGCCGCCGCGCGACAAGGTCAGCATCCGCAGATTGTCCGAATAGGTCGAATGGATGCCCCACTTCTGATGCGGCGTGATGAAGTTGAGCGCAATTTCCTTGTTGCCGTTCGGCTTTGCGCCCAGCATCTGCGCCGTGGTCTTGGTGTTGATCGCCGGCTTGTAGACGCACAAGCCTTCGCCGAAATCGCGCATCCACAGATGATCCTGATAGAACTGCTGGCGCCCGGTCAGCGTGCGCCAAGGGATGCATTCATGCACGTTCGTATAGCCGGCGCTGTAGCTCACTTCTTCGGACTCGAGCCCGGACCAGGTCGGCGACGAGATGATCTTGCGCGGCTGCGCCTGCACGTCGCGAAAGCGGATCGTGTCATGTTCGCGCGGCTTGGCCAGATGCGCATGGTCGCGCCCGGTCATCTTCGACAACGCGTCCCAGGCCTTGACCGCGACATGGCCATTGGTTTCGGGCGCCAGCGACAAAATCATCTCGGCCGCATCGATCGCCGTGTCCAGGCGCGGCTGGCCGAACGACACGCCTTCTTCCTGGACAATGCGGTTAATGCCGCGCAGCACATCGACTTCATGCTGGGTGTTCCAGCCTATGCCCTTGCCGCCGTTGCCCATCTTTTCCAGCAAGGGGCCAATTGACGTGAATTTCTTGTAAATCTCTGTGTAATTGCGCTCGACAACCGTGAAGTTCGGCATCGTCTTGCCCGGCACCGGTTCGCATTCGCCGGCGCGCCAATCCTTCGGGTCGAACGGCTGGCCCAGTTCGCCGGGGGTGTCGTGCATCAACGGCGTCAAGACCAGATCTTGCTGCGTGCCCAGCAATTCGCCGCCGATCTCGGAGAATTTCTCGGCGATCCCCTTGTAGATATCCCAGTCCGACTTCGATTGCCACAGCGGTTGCACCGCTTCCGACAAGGGGTGGATGAACGGGTGCATGTCGGACGTGTTCAGATCGTCCTTTTCATACCAGGTCGCGGTCGGCAGCACGATGTCGCCATACAGGCAGGTGGTCGACATCCGGAAATCGAGCACCACCATCAGGTCGAGCTTGCCTTCGACTGCCGGGCGCATCTTCACGTGGGTCGGCTTGATGCAGTTTTCCTCGTCGCTCATCAACGCGTTTTGCGTACCCAGCAAATACTTCAAGAAATATTCATGGCCTTTGCCGGAACTGCCCATGATGTTCGAGCGCCAGACGAACATGTTGCGCGGGAAATTGGCCGGATTGTCCGGATCGTCGCACGAGAAATTGAGCTTGCCAGCCTTGATCTGTTCGACCGCGTAATCGGTCACGCCTTGCGCACCCGTCTTGCCGGCGGCCTGGGCGGCGCGCGTCACGTCCAAAGGATTGGTTTCCAGTTGCGGCGCCGACGGCAGCCAGCCCATCCGCTCGGCCTTGGCGTTATAGTCGATCAGCGACATCTGCGCCACTGCCGCGTCGGCCGATGGCGAGGCGATTTCCTCGGTGTGCAGCTTTTCATGGCGCCACTGGCTGGTGTGGGCATAGAAGAACGAGGTGCCGTTCATCTGGCGCATCGGACGGTTCCAGTCGAGCGCGAACGCAAGCGGAGTCCAGCCGGTTTGCGGCCGCAATTTTTCCTGCCCCACATAGTGCGCCCAGCCGCCGCCGGATTGGCCGACGCAGCCGCACATCATCAGCATGTTGATGATGCCGCGGTACGTCATGTCCATGTTGTACCAATGATTGACGCCAGCGCCGACGATGACCATGCTCTTGCCGCGGGTCTGGTCGGCATTGTCGGCAAATTCGCGCGCGACCGTGATCACGTCTTGCGCCTTGACGCCGGTATGTTTTTCTTGCCAAAAAGGGGTGTACGGCACGTCGTCGCCGAAATCCTGGGCGACATTGGCGCCGCCCAGGCCCCGGTCGATGCCGTAATTGGCCAGCGTCAAATCAAAGACGGTGGTGACCAGGGCGGTTGTACCATCAGCCAGCGTGATGCGCTTGACCGGCACATTGCGCAGCAACATGTCGTCGGCATCCTTGCCGCCGAAGTAAGGAAAGCCGACCGCCTGCACCTCGTCGCGCACATCCAGCAACGACAGCAAGGGATCGACCGCTTGACCGTTGCCGCCTTCCTTCATTTCCAGATTCCATTTGCCGGACTCGCCCCAGCGAAAGCCGATGGTGCCGCCCGGCGCCACGATGTTGCCACTGAGCTGGTCGATGACCAAGGTCTTCCATTCCGGATTGTTGACTTCATTGAGATTGTCAGCCAGGTGCGAGGCGCGCAAGAAGTACTCGGGCACCAGCGTGCCGTTCATTTCCTTGAGCAGCACCAGCATCGGGAAGTCGGTGTATTGCTTCGCATAGTCGCGGAAATAAGCCGACTTGCCGTTCGCATGGTATTCCTTCAGGATCACGTGGCCCATCGCCAGCGCCAGCGCGGCATCGGTGCCCTGCTTGGGCGCGAGCCAGATGTCGCTGAACTTGACCATTTCGCCATAGTCGGGCGAGACGGCGACCGTCTTGGTGCCCTTGTAGCGCACCTCGGTATAGAAATGGGCATCGGGCGTGCGCGTCATCGGCACGTTCGAACCCCAGACCATCAGATAGGTCGAGTTGTACCAGTCGGCCGATTCGGGCACGTCGGTCTGCTCGCCCCAGACCTGCGGGCTGGCCGGCGGCAAGTCGCAATACCAGTCGTAGAAACTGAGGGCGACGCCGCCGATCAGCGACAGATAGCGGGTGCCGGCGGCGTAGCTGATCATCGACATCGCGGGAATCGGCGAAAAGCCGACGATCCGGTCCGGACCGAATTTCTTGATCGTCAGCGCATTGGCGGCGGCGATCATTTCATTGGCATCGTCCCAACTGGCGCGCACGAAGCCACCCAGGCCGCGCACCGATTTGTAACGCGCCGAGCGCACCGGATCCTGACTGATGTAATCCCACGCGGTGACCGGGTCCATCGTCAGGCGCGCTTCGCGCCACATTTCCATCAAACGCCCGCGCACCATCGGATATTTGACGCGCTGCGCCGAATAGACGTACCAGGAATAGCTGGCACCGCGCGGGCAGCCGCGCGGCTCGTGATTGGGCAAATCGGGGCGCGTGCGCGGATAGTCGGTTTGCTGGGTTTCCCAGGTGATCAAGCCATTCTTGACATAGACTTTCCAGCTGCATGAACCGGTGCAATTGACGCCGTGTGTCGAGCGCACGATCTTGTCGTGCTGCCAGCGCTGCCGATACGCGTTTTCCCAGGTACGATCTTCCTCCACGACGGCGCCGTGGCCATCGGAAAACGTGTCCTTGGGTTGGTTGAAAAATTTCAGGCGATCCAGAAAGTGACTCATGCTGTCTCCGCAGGCGCACCGTTGCCGGTGCTTGGGTGGAAAACGGCGCAAGCAAATGCGCACGTCGATACTTTGAGTCTACGCAAGGGGTGCACTGCTGTGAATTGGCAAGAAGTCGGTCGCGCAGCTTGAGAAGGACTAGCCGCGCTAGGCAAGAATGACTATTAGGCATTCCTGCCTATGGTGTGCGCGCCCGGCCTTCGGTATACGTCAAGGATAGAAAATCATATTGAAAGGCAAGACCGATGACCATCAGCAGCTACAGCGATCTATTGACGGCGGCGCGCGCCCAGGCCACACCGCAGCGCCTGCTGTTCGCATTTACCACGGCGCAATTGCCGGCCGATGCCAGCCTGGAACAACAGCAGAGCTACCAGCAGCAGCAAGGCGGTGCATTGACGCCGGTGATGTGCGTCGACAAGCTGATCGATGAGCTGACCGATTTTGCGCAACTGGTAGAGGAGTCGCAGCAAACCGGCGCGCACTGGGATCTTGTGTTCGTGAGCAGTATGGCGGCGCGTTCCAGCGTTGCTGCAGAAGATGGCGTCGCAATCGAGGCGGGATTGAAAAAGATGCTGATGGCAATCGACAACGGCCAGATCGACGGCTTTCTCGCCTTCAACCGCGCTGGCGACTTGCTGCGCCTGAACCAGATGAACGAGTGAGTTGAAATAATTTCAACTGGCGCCGCTGCGGCGCCAGGTCAGGTGCTGATCGAGTCACCCGTTGAGCGGCCGCTGCAGCGGACAGACGATATCCAGGAATTGCTGCTGGCGCGGCGAATAGGCCATCAAGGCGCCGCTCTCGATGTCGAAATACCAGCCGTGCAGCATCAATTTGCCGGCAAGCACGCGCCGCTTGAGCCACGGGTAAGTCAACAGATTGTCGAGCGAGTGCAAGATGCTGGCCAGTTCGCACGCCTTGTGCTGCTCTTCCAGCGTTTTATAAGCGAGTTCGCGCTGCACGCGCCGCGCAACCGGCTCGGCGATCTGCATCCATTGCCGCACGAAATCGGTCTCTGGCGCCACTTCCGGCGTGGCCATCGTCAGCGGGTCCATCAAGGCGCGGATGCCGCCGCAATGGGCATGACCGAGCACGATCACGCGCGCCACTTCCAGATTGCAGACCGCAAATTCGATCGCCGAACTGACGCCGGGCGGCGCACCGGGCGCGCACGGCGGCACCAGGTTGGCGATATTGCGCACCACAAACATGTCGCCCGGATCGCTGCCGGTCAACAGCATCGGGTCGACCCGCGAATCGCAGCAACCGATCAACAGCGTGGTCGGACTCTGGCCGGCGCGCAAGCTGTCGTACAAGCCATCTTGTTCGGTAAAATACTGCTGCTGGAAACGGCTGAAGCCGCGCACGAATTTTTCGATATCTTCCATGTTCCATGATCCGTTCTCTCAAGCTTGTGCGGATCTTAGCACGGCATCTCGGCCTCGCGGCGGGCATAAAACCACCAGGTAATCGCAATGCAACTGGCATAGAAGGCGATGAAGCAAAACAAGGCGGCGTCCGCTGTGCCGGTCAGTGCGATCGACGTGCCATAACTTTTAGGAATGAAAAAAGCGCCATACGCTGCCACCGCCGAGGTGAAGCCGAGCACCGCCGCGCCCTCCTTGTTGGCATCGATGATCGCCTGCTGCTGCGCTGGCGCGCCCTTGCCCGCTGCTGCACGCTGGCGCTCCATCATGAAAATCATCGGAATCATCCGGAATGTCGACGCATTGCCGACGCCGGTGCAGGCGAACAGCAGCATGAACATCGCAAAGAAGCCCCAGAAATTGGGCGCAGCTTGAGCGAGAACATCGCCACTTTGCGGCAGGAAGTGCATGACGCCCAACACCGCTGCGATCATCAAGACAAAGGTCCACAGCGTGACGCGCGCGCCGCCCGCCTTGTCAGCCAGCACGCCGCCGGCGACCCGCGCCAGGGCGCCCACCAGCGGTCCCAGAAAAGCATAGTCGAGCGGATTGACGTCGGGGAACTGGGTCTTGATCAGCAGCGGAAAGGCGGCCGAATAGCCGATGAAGGAACCGAAGGTGCCGGTGTAGAGCCAGCACATCAGCCAATTGTGCTTGCGCTTGAAGATCACCGCCTGCTCGGCAAAGGACGCCTTGGCCGACGCGATGTCATTCATTCCCAGCCATGCCAGCACGCTGGTGAGCAAGATGAATGGCACCCAGATGAAACCGGCATTTTGCATCCACATCTGCTTGGCCTGGCCCGCCTTGGTCCAGGTTTGCGGCGCGCCGCCGAGTACGCCGAAGAGGCCGGCCGCGATCACCAACGGCACCACGAACTGGACCACGGATACGCCGAGGTTGCCGAGCCCCGCATTCAGACCCAGAGCCGTGCCTTTTTGCGCCTTCGGATAGAAAAAACTGATGTTGGCCATCGACGAAGCGAAATTGCCCCCGCCAAAGCCGCACAACAGCGCCAGCACCAGCATGGTCGGATAACTGGTGTTGACATCTTGCACCGCAAAACCGATCCCGAGCGCCGGGATCAAGAGCGACGCGGTCGAGATCGCTGTCCATTTGCGCCCGCCAAAAATAGGCACCATGAACGAATAGAAGATGCGCAGCGTGGCCCCGGACAAGCCCGGCAAGGCGGTCAGCCAAAACAGTTGGTTGGTGCTGTACTGGAAGCCGACATTGGGCAGGTTGACCACCACCACGCTCCACACCATCCAGACCGCGAAGCCGAGCAGCAGCGCGGGGATCGAAATCCACAGATTGCGACTGGCGATCGCCTTGCCGCTTTGTTGCCAGAAGCCGGCATTTTCCGGCTCCCACAACGCGATTACGTGTTTGTTGCTAACTTGCTGATTCATCGCTCTCTCCTCGATACGGACGTGATCCGGGCCTGGCCCGGACCGATAAGTTGATTCAAGTATTCAAATGTTCAGGCTGGACTGCAGGATGGAATCTGGGCCGGCGGCGCCTTGAACGTGTAATGCATCCACACCAGCGACACGCACACTGCGCCATAGAGCAGCATGAAGGCCGAAGAGCGCACTCCCGTCAGATCGACCAGCGCGCCGAACAGGATGGGCAGCACGAAGCCGCCCAGGCCGCCGGCCAGGCCGACGACGCCGGACACGGCGCCGATGTTGTCGGTGAAATCGTCGGCGATGAACTTGAAGACCGACGCCTTGCCGATCGCCATCGCGACGCCGACGATGAACAGCAGCGTCGTGAACATCCACGGCTTCAACGCGATGTGCAGCGTGAATTCGCCAGTCACGGTTTGAATCACCACGCTCGCTGGCGGATAGGACAGCAGGAAGAAGCAGACCCAGCACACCCACATGACCCACCAGGTCACTTGATGGGCGCCGTAGCGGTCGGCGATCCAGCCACCGAGGGCGCGCAGCATGCCGCCCGGCAGCGAAAAGCACGCTGCCAGCAGCGCCGCCAGGCGCAGGTCGAAGCCGTATTCGGCGATGTAATACTTGGTCATCCACAGCGCCAGGGCGACATAGCCGCCGAACACGACCGAGTAATACTGGCAATAGCGCCACACGCGCGGATCCTTCAGCACCGTCATTTGCTGCACGAATGAAACAGAGACCGGGGCCTGATGCGTCTGGTCGGTGTACGAGAAAAACCAGAATAGCAGCGCCGTGACCAGGAGCGCCGTCGCATACACGGTCGGCAGCATTTGCCAGCCAAAGCTGGTGATGATTACCGGCGCGACGAACTTGGTCAGCGCGGAGCCGGAATTGCCGGCGCCAAAGATGCCCATCGCCAGGCCGCGCCGTTCTTGCGGGAACCAGCGCGCCACATAGGGCGTGCCGACCGAGAACGAGCCCCCGACCAGACCGAGAAAGGCGCCCAGCACCAGAAAATGCCAGTATTGGCTTGCGTAGCGCATCAGATAGATCGGCGCCGCGCTCGCCAACATCAGCAAGAAAAACACGATCCGTCCGCCGTAGCGGTCGGTCCAGATGCCCAGCGGCACCCGCACCAGCGATCCGGTCAGCACCGGCATCGCTGCCAGCAAGCCGAACTGGGTTTCATTGAGATCGAGCAGTTTCTTGATCGGTATCCCCAGCACCGCGAACATCATCCAGAGCGCAAAGCAGATCGTGAAAGCGAACGTGCTGCTGATGAGCACTGAAATTTGCTGGCGTTGATGGCGCTCGCCGCTGGTGGTTAACTCGGCTGTAGTTGACCGGGCTGTAGTTGCATTGCTTGGCACGCTGATTCTCCCTGTACGCATGGCACAAGGGTAAGGCGCGCAGCGCAATAGCACCATCACCCGTAGGGTCATGTTGCAAAGGCAATCTGGCTAGCGCATTGCGCCGAAATGACTAGATGTCGGGGCAATCGCATGGGAAAACAGCGGCAATATTGGCGCCATCGGTCCTGACCAGGCCGATGGCGCTGTTGCGAAGCAGGCCTTGCAGCAGCAACTTGGCTACAAGGGATGGCCCAGCACCGGGAACAGCTTGTGCAGACCGCTGGCCATGACCTCGATCGCCAGCGCGGCCAGAATCAAGCCCATCAGCCGCGTCATCACGTTGATGCCGGTTTTTCCCAGTATTCTGGCGATCGGCTCTGCCAGCGAAAAACACACGGCGGTGGCCAGTCCGACCACGACGCCATAACCGACCAGCGTCGCCACCTGGAGCGCGGTCTCGGCTTTTTCAGCGTAAATCACCACGGTGGACATCGTCGCCGGCCCGGTCAACAGCGGTATCGTCAACGGCACCACGGCAATGCTGTCGCCCATCGCTGCCTTGGCCGCGCCATCTTCCAGGTCATGGCTTTGCACCTTGGCCTCGGCCGGCATCGCATTGAGCATGTTCATCGCACTGAGCAGCAACAGCATGCCGCCGCCGACTTGAAAACTGGCCAGCGAAATGCTGAAGAAGTCGAGAATTTGCAACCCCAGCACCGCACAGGCGGCGATCACGACAAAGGCGCTGAAGGAAGCCGTCACGATGGTGCGCCGGCGCTGCTCGGCGTTGAAACCCCGTGTGTAGTGGATGAAAAACGGCACGATGGCCAGCGGGTTGACGATGGCCAGCAGCGCCACCAATGGCTTGAAATCCATGACTTCGTTCCTTGTTGCTTGAGCGGTTAAAATTGCTAATTAATTCACTTTATTGATTCGACCTATCCCACATCGACGTCATTATCACAAGCATGACAATCACCCAGCAAGCCCATAGGAAAAAAATCGCTGCGGATCGATCAAACGCTGTCTTGCGGCCCGGCGGGCGTGGCCACGGTGCCGATGAAGGGTGCGGGCAAGTCGAGCGCGGCAATCCGCAGCACCGCTAGCGGGACAGCCATCGGTGGCGCCGGATGCCATTCGGCCAGCACCAGGCCGCGGCATTTCAGACTCGCTTCATGCGCGGTCCAGGCAGCCGCGAATGCCGTGTGGCGCAGTTGCGGCGCGACATCAGCCAAGGCCGCAGCACAAGCCGGGGCCAGATAATCGCGCGCCAGCAGCAGCAGATCGTTCCAATTGTCGCTGCCGCTAGCCTGCGGTACGCGCATCAGATCGACGCCGATCGAGCCATGCAGGTTGATCGCAGCCAGCGACAGCCCTGCCTCATGGCTGATCGACAGGCCGATGCTCTGATCCAGAACGCCATCAGTAGCTATGGCGATCACCGGTGCATGGCCCGGCATCGAGCTCAAGATGATCTGTTCTGGCGTCAACCCCAGCAATGGACCCAGCATCTGTCGCACAGCCAGCCGGATCTGTGCGCGCGCATCGGCGCGGCTGCGCACGTCATCGGTGACGATCCCGATGACGATCACGCCCTCGCACGGCGATGGCAGCGCTCCCGGCCATCGATGGACCGGATGTCCGAGCGGTGCTCTGATCGAGTCATCCATCGGACACCTCGTCACGTACGCCAACGCGCGCGGGTGCTGCCGGGCAGCCAGCCCAGCGGCTCGCGGCCGGAATATTCTCCCCCTTCATGACCAGCGTCAGCGGACCGAGCCTGGCATTGTCGCCCACTTCGGCGCTGTAGAGCACCGAACTGCGCGGTCCCATGGTGACGCGCTGGCCGATCTTGACGTGATCGACCTTCATCACCCGGTCTTCGAACAAATGGGTTTGCGGACAGCACAAGGCATTCAATTCGCTGTAATCGCCGATGGCGACGCAGTCGAATTCGGTGATGTCGGTAGTGTCGAGGTAGACGCCACGCCCCATCTTGCATCCGAGCAAATTGAAAGCCAGCGGCAGCCACGGCGTGCCGCGCAAATAGCGCATGAAGTTAGGCACTGCAATCCCCTCGTACAGATTGGTCACGCCCTCGGACAGCCAGACGAACGGAGTCCACATCGGTTCGGCGCGCTTGCGATAGCGCCCGATCAAGCCCCATTTGAAGACCAGCACAAAGATGTAATTGCCCACGCCATAAGCGAGCCCGGCCAGACTGAGATTCCAGATCACGCCGCCCCAGCGCCCGGCGTTCGCGATCGGCATCACGTCCAGCACGACCGTGTAGCCGGCGGCGATGACAACCGCATGCGGCGCGGCGATCCGAAACGCTTCGATCAAGCCGCGCCCCAGACGGCGCAGCAACGAGGGGCGAAAGGTCAATTCCTCGGGATAACCGGTGACCTGTTCGCGCGCCGGCAAGTTGATCGGCGGCGAACCGAGCCAGGTATCGCCGCTGGCCATGCGCTCATTGCTGGGCGCGCTCGAATGGACGCCGATCAAGACGTTTTCCGGCAAGATCGTGCCATCGGGAATGTAGGCGCCATTGCCGACAAAACTGCGATGCGAGACCACCGTCGGCTGCATCGTCATCCAGCCGCCATCGATCTGTTCGTCGCCCAGCATCACCGCATCGGCGATGAAGGTTTCATCGCCCAGCGTCAGCATGTCCGGCACTACGCCGAGCGCACTCGAAATTTCCGCATTGCGCCCGACCTTGGCGCCCAGCAGCCGATACCAGAACGGCGCGTAGACGGTCGCATAGATACCGTGCAGCACGATCAGGCTCGATTCCTGGATCTGGCTGACCAGCCATTTGGCGCAATAAGTATTGCTGTGCACCTTCGAGCGCCCTGCCTTCAATTTTGGCAATACGGTCCAGCGGATCGCCGCCGACACCAGCGCCGTCAGCACGATCAGCACGATACTGGCCGGCAAGGCCAGCACGAAATAGCGCGCCAGTTGCATCCAGAGTTGATTGCCC
>CANFGA010000045.1 GCA_947446335.1 Oxalobacteraceae bacterium
CAACTGGCGCCAATCACCGAAGCGGGCAGCGGCAGCGTGCAGGAAAAGGAAAAAGCCTGGCTCAACGCGATCATCGACAAAGTGAATGGCCTGTTCGACGGCGAACTGACCGACCAGGACAAGCTGGTCTACGTGAACAATGTCATCAAGGGCAAGCTGCTCGAATCGGCCACGCTGCGCCAGCAGGCCAGTAACAACACGAAGGAGCAATTCGCCAATTCGCCCGACCTGAAAACCGAGCTGATGAACGCGATCATGAGCGCACTGGATGCGCACACGCTGATGAGCACGCAAGCGCTCAATTCAGCGACGGTTCAAGGAGGGCTGAAGGATATCTTGCTCAATCATGCACATTTGTATGAGGCGCTGAGGGCACCAGCTAAAGGAGTATCGCTTTAACCGCTATCCGTCGCTTCCTTGGGCGCATACCAAGGACATGACACGGCTACAATTACCACCCGATTTAATTCATTCCCCTGATGTAGCAGTTTGTTCGTGAGATCGCCCAGTACGATGTTGAAAAAACTGACTAAAGCGAGCGATCCGATTATTTGCTATTTTGATATTACACTATAAGCGCAACGTGCATCCTCGCTAGCGCAGGAACCACGTCCGCCCACTTTCTATTGAGCTGCAATGTCATCCCTTGTGACCCAGACCCGCAAGCAGTTGAGCGAACTCGCTTCTCCCGACGAATTCGAGGCCTTGGCCACTGCCGTTCTACGCGAAACGGTTCCCGCCTACGCGTCGCTCCTTCATGTCGGCACGAACCAAAGTGGTAGAACCGTCCGGTCGCCCGTTGACGGCATTGGCATCCACGTCCATCCTGGCGGCCGCCAACTTTTTTTGGTTCAGCACACTATCACTGCGCGCAAAGGCCTCAGGCGAAAATGGCTCAACGACAAGGATGGCGACGTCACCAAGGCTAAGGCGATATTCGACCAGGAGAGCTCGCGCAAAGCTGTCTGGAATGCGACGCTCGTGCTTACTAGCACGACCGATCCAGATGAGTTGCTGATCCGCGATGTTCATGCTGCGGCAGGTGACGGATTGAGGGTCGATATCTGGCCAGCGTCGCGAATTGCTGATTTTCTCGACCGGAATCCCGAAGGGCAATGGCTACGCGGACAGCAATTCGGGACCGAGCCGGTCCGGCTTTCAGCGTCCCAGGCCCGTGCAATCTCGCAGCAATCCTTAGACGAATATCTGCCATTGGTCCCGCGCGGCGACACGGTCCGCCGCACCCTTGGAGCAGCACTTGCCGAATTTGCTCGGGAGAGCCGAGGCGTGGGATTTGTCATCGGCGACTCTGGCCTCGGCAAGAGCACTACGCTTCGTTGCCTTGGTGACGAATGGCTCTCGCAAGACGGAATCGCGCTGGTCCTGGCCCACGAACTCATAGAGCAGGCAAGTACGATCGAGCAAGCGATCACGCTAGGCATGCGCCACTGGGCGCCAGCGCTCGACGTCGGATGCGGTCATGCGGCGCTTGCGCTAGCAACTCCCGAACAGCCCATTCTGCTCCTTGTCGAAGACGTCAACCGATCGGCCAATCCTCGCCGGATCATCGAACGGCTCGTTGGCTGGTCGGTCACGGGCAAGTCCGATGCAAAAGGCGATGCTCCCACGCAGCTGTGGCGGCTGCTATGCCCTGTTTGGCGCGGCAATGCCTGTCTCGCAGACAATCAGTTGCGCGATCACGTGAACAGCTGTTCATTTATGTTCGACCGCTTCGAGCGTTCCGAAGCCGTCGAGGCCATCAAAGTGCGGGCAAGCGGTGCCGGCGTCGATCTGACTGCCCTTCAGTGCAACGACCGCGCTATGGCGCTTGGCGACGATCCTCTGCTCATCGGGCTTAACCGCGACTGGTTAAACCCTAGTTCCCAAGGTGCGATTCAGTCCTACGTGGCCGCGAATATCGACGAAGCCGCTGATGACAGACTTCTCGTTAGTGATCTCAGACACGCGCTTGACAAGCTTGCTGAACGAATTGTCGAGGCGCGAACAATTTACCCCAAATGGGGCCAGATTCGCAACTGGCTAGCCACCGACAGTGACACGCTGGCGGCGATCCGCCGACTGATCGACCAAGGACGGATCATTTATCTTGGAGCGAGCACCAACATCAGCAATGAAAGGCTGGCCTATCGGCATGATCGTGTGCGTGATTACCTGTTGACTCAAGCCATGACGCGGCTGATAGAGGGAGATCGTCTTATCCTGGAGCTTTGGGCCGATCCATTCTATGCCGAAGTGATCGGAGGTGCGCTATCGGCGCTCCCCGCAACAATTGTCAGCAAAGCCGCCATTTGCAATCCGGTCGCGGTATTCGCAGCCCTACAGGATGCAAGCATTGATGAAGTGCTACGCCGTCGACTCATCGAAGCTGCCGAGGAGTGGGTCGCATCTCCGGGCTTCACGGCGAAGGCAATTGACCAGCAGCGGCACCATGCGATGCGCTATCTTGCTCGCACTGATGGCGCGTTCGCCACAGATCTTGCGAAGCGCTTCCCGTCTAGTTTCTTGCAGCTCGAAGCCTTGGTTCGCAATGGCAGTGCCCGCGCCGGGGCAGCGCTTTGTGCTCACTTAGGGCCCGGTAGTAACAGCATCTGGCGCGATCGAATGATTGCGCACGCACTTTCGCGTCATTCCAATTTTGTTCCGAATTTAGCCGAGTTAATCCAAAGCGGCGACCTTTCACCTAACTTGCTGGAAGGTGCGCTCAATCTGGCGGGTGAAATAGGCGACTCCGTGCTGTGTGACGCTCTCACTGCACGATGGTCGCGCAGTGACGAAAAATCCTTGTCGACGGGGTGGCTCTGGGCGGCGCTTCGGTGCTGCCCGCCTGTCGCGCACCCTTTGGCTAACACGCTGTGCGATTTATGGGGGCAATTGCCGACCAAGGTCAAACGAGACGCGGACAAATCCGACCATAATCCGCGTTGGGACATCGCGGGTTATTCGCTACTCTGGGCATTCAGCCATAAACCAGAATCAAGTGCGATCGCTTTCCTACTTGCGCGCGCCACGCGCGACGGCAAACTCAACAATGTCCTTAGCTCGATTCTATGCAAAATCGATTCGCCTGCGGCGGTGCTCTATTCCATTAAACTAGCGGCAAAAATCTACCAACGAACCGAGCGGACGCGCGGAATCAACCTGTTCGCACAAAACCTCGAACGTACTTGGTCCCCCGAGCAGCATGGTCGTGCGATGAGTGCGCAATCCCGTGCGGCAGTCGAGCGGATCTGGCGCAACCGACGGATCAATCGGTTCGAACGCAGGACTGCCTTCCTGGTCTGGAGCCAGACGCCAACACGCGACGAGTTTGCGGGCCTTGCGACACTCGAGACCGATCCGGTCCTGGCGGATGCTGCGCTGAGGACCAGACTCGCGGCAGGGGATCAATCCGCCGTCCCGCTGCTCAAGCAACGTATCTGGAAGACTAACGATGGATATTATTGGTGGTTTCAAGCGCGGCGTGTGGGCCTGGTCAACTTGCACGAGGACGTGCAGCGTTACTTGGATGAGCGCCGTGTCGATCCAACCGTCGCAGACAGGGCTCCCCACGCCGACGGCATTCTCGCTGAGTTGCTCATGGACGCGCATGATGAATTTTCTGCGCGGACGATCGTTGCCAACTGGGACCACCTGAATACGAGCACATCGTTCGTGCAGGCAGCGCTTTATCTTGCCACTGCAGAAACGGTAGCAGTCGCGCGATCGGCCATCGCCAATAACGCGACATCAGAGAAAGTTCTGGAGCATATCTCCATGCATTGGGGCATCCGGACTAACGGACGCGCAGGCGTCACGGATTTTGCTCAACTGAAAGCGCTTGAGCCTTATTATGCCCAAATGAGTGAGATGAAGATGGACATCATCGACTTCTTCGACGCAGCCAACCGCCTAGGGACCCTAACCTGGCGTGAAAAACACCTCGATCCGCTGATCGCCAAAATCGATGGCGACCACTGCACATCGGACAAAAAGACGTTATTTGTCTCGCTAGATAACCAAGTGGCGACCTACCTCAAATATGGCAGGGGCAGGTTCTCGATTGAGCATTGGTTTAAACGGCGGGAGGAGGAGTTGTGGGAACGCAGCTTACTTCTCACCATCATTGGAGAATGGGTGTACGCCCGCGCCAGCAAATCAGCCGTGGAATTGCTTTGCGAAGCACTTCTGCACTTCGGCGAACGCGGAGATCTTGCGTTGTTCGATTCACTTGCACCGGCTCTTAGCGTCTCTTGTGCAGATACGATAGCCAATTGCGTTTATGACGTTCGGCGACGGTCACTAATGAGCACATAAGAATATCAAAGCAATGAACTCAATCGACTGCTGCGCAGTGTTATCTGTCAATCAACTTTCCTGTATGATAGGCAGCAACCCGCCAAGAGCAGACATCCGGGCGTTCGGCCAAGTGTCTGTTCTTGGCCAGTTGCTGCCGCTTAACTTTGGCAGTCTAGGCCAGGAACGCTCGGTGAAGTTCAGTTTGCTGAACGGCGGGCAGTGAAGTTGACTGCTCTCTCATTAAAAAAATGAAGTGAGTTATTTATGAGAATCAGCAGGGTCGCTATTCGGAATTTCAGGCGGTTGGAAAATGTTCAGATCGACATCGAAGAGCGCGAGTCAATCTTTGTCGGACCCAACAACAGCGGCAAGACGTCAGCCACTGCAATCTTCCGCTGCTTTCTCGGAGGACGCGAGTTTAAGATTCACGACTTCTCGGTGGCCAGGATGGCCGATTTCGACGCCTTTACCGCCATCGAAAATACGAAGCAGCTTCCCAATATAAGCCTTGATCTGTGGTTCACCATTGATCCTGAAAGCATCGCCTTTGGCAGGGTGTTCACGCTGTTGCCCAAGCTCTCGGACTTCACGCGCGTCGGTATCCGACTGTCCTATGAGATCGAAGATGCACAGAAACTGCGCGAGCATTATGACGCAGCCTATCCCGCGCAGGTCGACGGGACGCGTGCAAAGGCGCTGTCGCAATATCTAGCCCTCGACGGAAATCTTGGGCGCCATTGTGCGGTTCGCTATTTCTCACTCGACGAAAAATCACAGGACGGAGCCCCGACCGAGATCGTGACAAGTGAGCTTGATCCTGACGAAGGTAAGCGGCTTCTGAAACATCTCATACGGGTCGAGTTCGTCGACGCGCAGCGCAACATCAACGACGACGATAGCAACCGAAGCAACCGGCTTTCGTCGGCCTTCGCCGCCTTTTACCGGAAGAATCTCGAGCAGGTGGGCCACGCCGCCGATGCGCACAATGTGATCGATGAAAATAACAAACAGCTAACCGATCATTACGCTAAGCAGTTCGACCCGCTGATCAAACTCATCAAGCATCTTGGCGTCCCTTCGATTAACGATCGAGAGCTGCGCATTATCTCATCGCTCAGTCCCGAAACTGCACTGCGCGGGAGCACCCAACTACTCTACGTTGATCCTAACCGGCAGCATGAGCTCCCCGAACTTTACAATGGTCTCGGTTTCAAGAACCTCATTTACATGGCAATTCAGGCCCGACATTTTCATTCCCAGTGGGTGATGACCGTCGAGAACCGGCCGCTATGCCTGATGATCTTTATCGAGGAGCCCGAGGTCCATCTCCACGCTCAGGTGCAGCAAACCTTCATCTCTAACATATGGGAGGTGATCAACCAGTCCGCCGAGGCAGCCGGCGAACCTAACCTCGTGCCGCAACTCGTCATCACCACCCATTCCTCCCATATTATGGAGGCAGTGGATTTCGAAAAGGTCCGCTATTTCCAGCGCTGCCACATCGAGGGCGAGACGGCCCTGTCTGGCATCCGTAACGCATCTGCGGTCCGCAGCCTTCGGGCCTTCCAGCCGGAAGTGGAGACGATCGACGGCAAGCTCGTATCCCCCTCGGAATCTCTGGCCTTCCTCAAACGCTACCTACGCCTGACGCACTGCGACCTGTTCTTTGCCGATGCGGCCATTCTTGTTGAAGGCGCTGTCGAAAAGCTTCTCATGGCGGCGATGATCGAGAGTGCCGCAAAGCGGCTACGGACAACCTACCTGACTATCTTGGAGGTGGGCGGCGCCTATGCCCATCGTTTCGAGGGGCTGCTCAGCTTTCTTCACATTCCGTATCTTGTCATCACGGATCTTGACTCCGTAATGCCCACCGGCCATCAAAGTGCCTGCCGGGCGGACGTCGTGGGTGCACGGACATCCAATGCATCGCTCAAGAAACTGTGCGGGAAGTCGACTGTCGCTGATCTGATTGCGCTAGCCACGGCGGACAAGCAGCATCCAGAGAAGGAGCGGTGCATTGCTTTCCAGATAGATATTCTGGTGACCGATGGCACTGCCAAGGCGACGCTGCGCCCCCGAACCCTTGAGGAGGCAATCGTCTACGAGAATTTCGGACTGCTCCGGTCTGGCACGCTATCGATCGGCATCCCCCTCCCGGAGCTTCTCAACGACGCCTATCAAAGTGTCTACGACCGGATCAAGTCGGACAGCTTCAAAAAAACCGACTTCGCCATGGACATCTTGGCTTGCGCCGAGGAATGGATTGTCCCTGGCTACATTGCCGAGGGCTTGCGTTGGCTTGAGACACGCCTGTGTCCACCTCCTACCTCAGCAACGGCGACAGCAGTCGCGGTTGCGACGGGGACATAGCATGGGCGCAAGGGTTGAAAGCGAAGCGGATGCTCTAGTCCGAAAATGTTTAGATGATCATCGCAGCTTCGCAATGATTGCTGGCGCAGGATCGGGCAAGACAAGCTCGCTGGTCGATGCTCTCGGTCGAATCCGAGATCAAGAGGGAGTCGCTCTAAGGAGGCATGGGCAGCGTATAGCCTGCATCACATTTACCAACCGAGCAGTCGAGGTAATCAAAGCACGGCTGGGGTTCGACGACCTCTACTTGGTCTCGACACTTCATGGCTTCCTGTGGGGCCAGATCAGCCGCTTCCACGACGATATCCGTGAGGCGCTGCGCGAGAGCCGCATCCCCGCCCTTATAGCAAAAGCTAAGGAAGACGATAACGGAGGCAAAAGCAAAAAAGCCCAGAAGGCCCGCTCCAAGATCGAACGACTGGCGGCAGGGCATGCCGCTCTCGCCGCGGTCGAATTCTTTAAATATGACGATACTAGCTTCAGCGATTACGGCAAGGGCCAGATCGGCCATGATGACATTATTGAGATCGCAACCTATCTGTTTGCAAAGAATGCCACCTTCAGGCGGATCACCGGCTTACGTTTCCCTTATATTTTTGTCGATGAAGCGCAGGACACATTCGAGGGCATCGTTGCCGGACTCAATCTCGTCTGTGCGGGCAAGGGTCTACCGATGATCGGCTATTTTGGTGACCCGTGGCAGCAGATCTATGACCGGGGCGCCGGGGCTTTCGCTCCACCTGAGGGTGGTGAAGTCATTGCGAAGGCCGAAAATTTCCGCTGTTCGAAGAGTGTCATCCGGCTTCTAAACGCCTATCGCAGCGATGTCGAGCAATATGCTGCGGGTGACAATAAAGCTTGTGAAGGCAGTGTAGAGTTCCGGCTGGTTCAGGCGGAGGAGCCAACCGAGCCGCGCAAGCGTTATTCAGAGGATCAGATTGATCGTGCACTTGCGCGGATGGATGCGGCGGTCGCAGACTGGGGCTGGACTGGGCGCGAAGACGTCATGAAGCTCTTCCTTGCCCGTCAAATGATTGCGCGGCGGCTGGGCTTTGCCGATCTCAACCGTCTCTTCACCGGCGTCTATGCCTCGTCGCGCGCGCAAGATGCCTTCGAATCCGGCGAGCATTTTCTTCTCAAGCCCTTTCTTTCGACTATTTACCCTCTGGTCACCGCACAGGGACAAGGCGATGGTCGCAAGATCATCAATTTGCTGCGGCGTGACAGTCCAGCCTTCGCGGTCGATGGATTAAACGCCGAAAAATCGCTGAAGTTGATGATCGAGACCTCGATCTTACTAGTTAGTCAGTTGCAGGCTTTGTGGAACACCGCGACGATCGGCGCCATCCTACGCTTCTGTATCGACAAGCAGATCATCCAGCCTTCCCCGAGACTGTCCGAGCATCTTGATCGCGGTCCCCGGGTTGAAGTGTTCGACGAGGATATTCACGGCCTCGACAAAGGCGATTGGCTCGCAGACTCGTTTTTCCAAATGACGTCCGAGCCGGTCGCCCTCTACGCCAAGTACATTGCCCACAACACGGCTTATAGCACGCAGCACGGCGTGAAGGGCGAAGAATATGAAAAGGTTATGGTCGTCTATGATGATGTCGAGGCCGCGTGGAACGAGTACAGTTTTAACAAGGTTTTGACTCCGCTCACGGCCGGAGATCCCACTGAACGACAACGCTCCCTGACTCAAAAACTCGCCTATGTCTCTTTCTCACGTGCGAAGGAGGATTTGCGTGTTCTAATGTTTACCACTAACCCGGAAAGAGCACGATCAGAGCTCATCAACAGTAAGCTGTTACGGCCTGATCAAATCAGCGTTACGATGTAGGGCGTTCGCACCGTGCCTCGTATTGGTGTCAATCATGCGATTGAGCGCAACGGGGCGTCTGCGGTCAATCGGAAAATCGAACCACCGCTTCACTCCACGAAAGACAATCACGGCGGTTGGTTTTATTGGGTTCGCCAGACCAGCAGCACCCAATCCGTTCACATAAAACCATCGTTTTCCCTGCACACGAACCAGCCATTGTTCTGAACGCTATTTGTTCAATTAAATGTATTATCTGAACACTGACGCCAACTGAACACTTTCATGACCCGGCAGCCTACCTGCGCGTGTCCACAGACATGCAAGACGTCAACAACCAAAAACTCGGCGTGCTCGAGTACTGCGCGGCGCAAAAGCTAGGCATGCCGGACATGGTCTCGGACACCATTAGCGGCAAGGTGGACTGGCAGCAGCGTGAAATCGGCAAACTACCGGGCGTGTCGCCCAATACGCTGTATGCCTGGCTGCGCCGGCGCCGGCCGGAAAGCATCGACAGTCACGCAACCAACCACATGGCTCGCCGGCCAACGGTCGGACAATCACCCCCATACAACTAAATTTAAAAAACAAAATGGCAGAGCGGGTGGGTAAAATTGCCCGCCTACTGCCCTTGGTTTTTACCCGCTAAGTATTCCCATGAGAGTCAATTTACTCCCTCGGTTTATAAAACCGTGTCATCGTTCATACTCCCGAGCATAATTTCATTTTAAAAGCAAAACACGTACCGCATTACAGACATGCGGTACGGTGAATCCAAAATGTTCGTAGAGTGCGCTAGCCGGACCGGATTCTCCAAACGTATCCATGCCCACCACAGCGCCACGCAATCCGACGTACTTGCGCCAGTAATCGGACACGCCAGCCTCGATGGCGATACGCGGCGCATGCTCCGGCAATACCGTGTCCCGGTAGCAGCAATCCTGACGATCGAAATTGTAGGGTGATGGCATCGACACCACGCGAACAAATATTCCTTCGTCCAACAACGCTTGCTGGGCCCTCATTGCCAAATCGACTTCCGAACCGGTAGCGATCAGCACTGCTTGCAGCGAACCGGCTTCGGGCTTGAGCACATAGCCACCTTTGCGGATATCGGCCAGTTGTTGCGCACTCTTGGGCTGATACGGCAGATTCTGTCGGCAGAAAATGAGACTGGTCGGCGTCTGTCGGTGTTCAATTGCAACCTGCCACGCCACCAATGATTCGGCAGTGTCGGCAGGGCGCCAGACATCCATGTTTGGAATCATGCGCAGCGTCGCGGTCTGTTCGACAGGTTGATGGGTCGGACCGTCTTCGCCAAGACCTATCGAGTCATGCGTAAAAACGTAGATCGGATTGATCTTCATCAGCGCGGCCATACGCAGCGCGTTGCGGGCGTATTCGGAAAACATGAGGAAGGTGCCGCCAAATGGCCGGAACCCGCCATACAGCGTGATACCGTTCATGATTGCCGCCATGCCGAACTCGCGCACACCGTAATAGATGTAATTGCCGCCCTGTTCTTTGGAAACGCCGGATGCCTCCTTCCATAAGGTGAGGTTGGATCCGGCCAAGTCTGCCGAGCCGCCAACCATTTCCGGCAACCTAGGCGCCAGAACCTGAATCGCGCTCTGGCTGGCTTTGCGGGTAGCTATGGTTTCAGCCCTAGCGTTCACTGCTGCCAGTTGCTGCGCCACGTAGTCATTGAAGTCAGCCGGCAATATGCCGTCGAGCCGACGTTGCAGTTCCGTCGCCAGCGCCGGGTGCGTTGCCTGATATTTTGCGAACAGCGCATCCCACATGGCTTGTTGCCGAGCGCCTTCTTCCTTGGCATCCCACTGGGCGTAAATGCTGGCAGGAATCTCGAATGGCGCATGGGGCCAGTCAAGGGCAGCTCTGGTTGCAGCAATTTCTTCGGTGCCTAGTGGAGCACCATGCACATCATGGCTGCCTTGCTTGTGAGGCGATCCTTTGCCGATCACCGTCTTGCAGCAGATCAGTGTCGGTTTGCCTGCGTGTTTGGCGATATCGATGGCGGCAATGACCGCATCGACGTTGTGACCATCAATGCTGTGCACCACATGCCAGCCGTAAGCTTCAAAGCGCTTGGGCGTATCGTCGGTGAACCAGCCTGTCACATGGCCGTCAATCGAGATGCCATTGTCATCATAAAAGACAATCAATTTATCCAGACCCAGCGTGCCGGCCAGCGAACACACTTCGTGGGAGATGCCTTCCATCAGGCAACCGTCACCGACAAAGACATACGTCTGGTGGTTGATCAAATCAAAGCCGTCCCGGTTGAACTCGGCCGACAGCATCTTCTCTGCCAGCGCCATGCCGACCGCATTCGCCAGACCCTGGCCGAGCGGGCCGGTCGTGGTTTCGATGCCTGGCGCATAGCCGTATTCCGGGTGACCCGGAGTCTTGCTGTGCAATTGCCGGAATTGCTTCAGATCGTCGATCGTCAGATCATAGCCGGTCAGATGCAGCAGCGCATACAGTAGCATTGACCCATGGCCGTTGGACAGCACGAAGCGATCGCGATTGGGCCACTTCGGATTGGCCGGGTTGTGGCGCAAGTGATGGTGCCAGAGGGCCACCGCGATATCGGCCATGCCCATCGGCATGCCGGGATGGCCCGAATTGGCTTTTTGTACAGCATCCATGGCGAGGGCGCGGATGGCGTTGGCGAGGTGTGGCTGCTTGGGCATGGATGGTTCTTTCTCGAATTGATGAGCGTTGAATGTGTTTCAGTCGCGATGGCGCAATGCGTGTATCAGCGCCGGCAATTGCGCCATGTTGTCGAAAGTCGAATGCGCTCCTGCTGCTTGCAGTTGCATCGCCTGTTCGGGATTGACATGACCACCTCCGACAAAGCCGAGCACATGCATCCCTGCAGTCGCAGCAGCAATTACACCGGTAACGCTGTCTTCAAGCGCAAGGCATGCTCCCGGTGCTACACCAAAGCCGGCGGCGGCAGCCAGATAGACGGCGGGATGCGGTTTCGGGCAACCGACGGTATCGGCGGTGTAGATCCGTGCACCGAAGAACGGTGACAGGCCAGTGCGTCTTAATGCGTCGTGAACGCGTTTGCTGCTGCTATTGCTGGCCACGGCCTTGGGTAAATCAATCTCGGCCAATGCTTGCGCCACTCCTGGAACCAGCGTCAGGCGACGGTCGCATTCCGATTCAACTGCTTCACGAATGGCGGAGGTTTCCGCTGGATCGAAAGGCATGATGTCCATCGCTCTGGACAGTTCGGATAGCAATGATCCCAACTCTAGGCCAAGCAACGGTCGAATCAACGACGCAAGTTGATGATTCGTGGGTACCCGGGGCTGCAGTTCAGAGAGCAAAACCTCTAACGCTATAGCCTCGCTATCGATCAAGACACCGTCACAGTCGCTGACCAGGTGGGTAATGGTATTACTAAGCACACAGGGCTCGCATTCTGATGTCTCCTAATTGCGTTTCGATTCGATGCCAGAAAGCGTTGTCGCCTTTTATGCGGTTCAGTCTAAATGCACGTACAGGTCACGCACTACCTCAAAAACGCACAGAGATCGATACTATTTTGAAAG
>CANFGA010000046.1 GCA_947446335.1 Oxalobacteraceae bacterium
AAACGAATAAGCAAAGAGGAACGGACATGTCGTATTGTCGCGCGTGCGGACAGGGAATTCATGAGGCGGCGGCCAGTTGCCCGAACTGCGGCGCGCCCAAGCAAAGGGTGGCACCTGGCGTCATCAGGAGCCAGACCGTGGCCGTGTTGCTGGCGGCGTTGCTGGGTAGCCTGGGCATTCACCGGTTTTATCTCGGCAAGCCGGTCAGCGGCGTCCTGTATCTCCTGTTCAGCTGGACCGGGGTGCCGAGCATGGTCGCGACGGTCGAAGTTTTCTTCATGATCTTCATGAGCCAGGAAGCCTGGGCGCGCAAATACAATCTTGGCGTGCTAAGTGCGCCCGTCCCCCTGCTGATCAGAATACTGGCGCTCGTCATTGCGTTCAGCCTGATCGCCGGGCTGTTTTCCCAGGTCGCCATGCCAGTTTTCGAAATCTACAGAAACGCCCCCCGCGGCAACTGGGTATAGGGGGCGGCGCAGTGTGTGAAACCCCGAGATCCCGGATCCTTGCCATGAACGCTGCGCATATTGACGCTGCTTCGACCGAGATGCGAACCGCTTTTCGGCCGGGAAGTCCACGACGTGATGGACCATGTCCGCCAGCCCGGGCCTCAGGCAACAGCAAGGAAATGGCGCTGAATCAGGAAGCATCCGTCCATGGCGGTCCCGTATTTGCGGCTGGAACTGGCGCGTGACGGACCATGTCGCCTCCGGCCTCTGGTGGCCATGGTCACTGTCGGTGCTGGCGCATGGCGCCTTCGTATTTTGCGGCTTACTGCTCTACATATTGGCAACTCGCATCGGTCATCAGCGCCGGCATCCTTCGGCCGCCTTCGCCTGGGTGCTGGCCATTGCGGTCCTGCCCTATGCTGGCGTGCCGCTGTTCCTGTTGTTCGGAACCCGGAAATTCACGCGTCCGCAACACCAGCGGCATGTCCGCATCCAGGCCAGCGACCAACCAGGGCCGGTCTGGGCGAGCAGCCTGCTGGCCGTCATGGACGTGCCGGCGCCGACGCGCAACGTCTCGATTCGTTTTCACGAAGACGGGCTCGCTTCGCAATGCGCCTTGCTGGCGTTGATCGACGGCGCCCGGCATCACATCGACCTGTGCACTTTCATTCTGGGTGCGGACGCGAGCGGCAATACTTTGGCGGCCGCGCTGATGCGGCGCGCCCGCAACGGTGTCCATGTGCGTGTCTTGCTCGATGCTATCGGCAGCCTGCGCGCCTCGCGTTCGCAGCTGCGCGCGCTGCGCGATGCTGGCGTCACCGTGCGCTGGTTCATGCCGCTGTTGCACAATCCGTTGCGGGGACGCAGTAATCTGCGCAACCACCGCAAGCTGGTCGTGTGCGATGAGGAAATACTATGGAGTGGCGGCCGTAACTTCGCCGATGAATATTTTATTGATACCGACCGCCAGCCGGCCTGGGACGACCTGAGTTTTACCGTACAAGGACCGCTTGCGCAGCAGGCAGGGGCCTTGTTCGCGCGCGACTGGCACTCTGCCGCAGGTCGGGGCCGGTCCGCTTCCCCGCTGCTGATACCGGCACCTGGTGACCTCAATGGCATGTCGGCGCAACTGGTACCCAGCGGTCCGGATCATGCAGACGACACCGTGTATGCACTACTGCTGACAGCCGCTTACCAGGCGCAAAAACGCATCCTGGCGGTATCGCCTTATTTCGTGCCCGATGATGCGTTGTTGGCTGCCTGGTGCATGGCCGCGCGGCGCGGCGTGCGTGTGACGCTCCTGCTGCCGGCACGCTCGAATCACCGCCTGGCGGACTGGGCCCGGGAGCGGGCGCTGCGTGAATTGCATGACGCTGGCGCGCATGTGTACCTGTATCCGGGCATGATGCATGCGAAAGCCGTCATCATCGACGACACCCTCGCGCTATGCGGATCAGCGAACCTGGACGGGCGCAGCTTTTTCCTGAATTTTGAACTGACCACGGCATTCTATGGTGCCGTGGAAATTGGCTGGCTCGCCGCCTGGGTGGAGCGCAAGGTGCTGCGATCGGGCCGATATGTCGCCAGGCAGCCGGCGTGGTGGCGCGACGTGATCGAAGGCATGGTGCGCGCGCTCGGTTTTCAGCTTTAACAGGCTGCTGAAAAATCATTCTTCGGTAATGCGCCCCCTCAATACACCACCCTGAAGGTCGGGCTGTCCTCCGGCCGCATCTTCCGCCGATCGTAGATGCGCGTGGTCGCGATATTGGCGTGTCCCAGCCATTCCTGGACCTTGGCGATGTCGGCCTCGTGTTCCAGCGCATTGGTGGTGGCAGTCGCGCGCAGCGCGTGCGGGCCAAAGCCGGCGCCATCGATTTTCAAAGCTGCAGCATAGCCGGCCAGCATTTTGTAGACACCATCGGCCGTGATCGAAGCGCGCTGGTCGTCATGCCGATTGTTGTTCAAGAAACGGAACAGTGTACCCTGGGCGTCGGCGCAGTGGCCTGCCGTTACTAAGTAACCATCGATGACCTCGACTGTAACGGGGTACAGCGGCAGGTAGCGCAGATTGCCGCCTTCACCCTGGATACGCCTATGCATCAGCCACGCTGTTGCCGGAGATCGGCAGTGCGCACAGTCTGACGCGGCGCAAGCTGTAGGCGTATGGTAGAGCCAAGTTGCGAAGATCAAATAATCGTCAGGAGGTGTAAATTCAGACTGGCACTCTGATATTTTCGGCCTCGCAATCCAAGGTGGATTTTTTATTTCACTTATTTGGCGTTAGAAATAGTGCTGTGCATATATTGACAATCTCAGTATCGGCAGACGCTATGACATTGCAAAAATAGTCAGAGAAAAAAATTAGTACATTAGCGTAATGCTAACCAAAGAGAAACTCAAGTAGTGGCAAGTCTAGCGGGTTGACGATGGAAAAACCATACAGTCGTTCAGGCAGTAAGCGTTGCAGCATGGACTTGTCGCTCACGTTGCCAGTGATGGAAAACTCGGCTTGTTGCGTATCACGGCGCACCAACCTGGAGACGGGGCGGCCAGCCATATCGGTGATGGAGGCGACGATAGGCGCCTTGGCATTGGCGGTGCGCTCAACAACAATGCCCAACTCGCCAGAGGCCATTCTGACAAAATCCCCCGGCGGATAAATGCCCAGCGTTTTGATCAGGGCCATCGACATGGGGCCACCATTATCATCGAGAAAAATGTGCGAAATGCCCTCCTGAGCTGAAAGTGCCGCACGAAAGGTGCGTGGGCTGATCTTGGCGGTAAAGACATCGGCAACACGCAAGACGTTTGCAATTTCGCACACACTGTCGCACCCTGCGGGATAACCCGTTCCGCCTTCATGTTCATGGTGCTGCTCAATAGCGGTCAGCCAGTTGATATCGATGACGCCAAGCACTTTGAGCAAGGCTACGGTTTTTTCAGGGTGGTTAAAAATCTCTGCGCGCTGTCTTTTTTCTACGGGACCTTTTTGAGCGGCCATCTTTCCCTGCAACTTCACTATGGTCATGTTCATGGTGAGTGCCGCCTTGACCAGGCTCATCATGCGATCGGCTGGCCAGTCGAAGTGGCGTGACAACAAGATGCACAACACGGCGCTATGCACACCATGCGTATAGCCATAGCTGGAAGCGAGATAATTTTCCTGGCGGATGACACGATAAATGCTGAAATCTGCATTCATGTCGTGCAGCGTCACAATATGCTCGGCGACCTTTGCTACCTGAGCCGGAAAATCATATTTTCTTTCCGGGTGTGTGAAAAGAGTTTGAAGCACCCCTGCAATGTGCTCCCACTCTTGCAGCAGACCGACTGGCGCAGCGCTTTGCCGGGACTGAGAAAACAAGATATCTTCTTCCACGTCGTCGGGAATGCTTGCATCGACATACGCGCCATGACTCAACAGCTTTTTAAGTTGTAGTTCGGAATGAAGAATTTTATTTCTCAAAAGTAACAGTCTGCCACTTACGTCGTAGATATTCCTTTGCAGTGGGATGCCGATGTGGATTTGTGATTTCAATAATATTTTTAATATCAAAATAAATTTCTTTTCGAGTAGCCGCGCGCTGAAGCGTCACGCACGACCAGCAGGTCGTAGTCAGTGTCTAATGCATGGGTGCAATAGGCTTTAGGTAAAACTCAAGCGGCGTGTTTCCCATTCTGCTTTCCACATCGCCATTTTTTCAAGTGGCATGGGTTTCCCGATAAAATAGCCTTGCGCCAGTTCACATCCAGCCTGTTTTAGCCAACACCACAACGCTTCATTTTCAATCCCTTCAGCCAACACCGTCAGGCCCAACTGGCGTCCCAGCGCAATCGAACTTTCTACGATCAGGCGCGCGGCCTTATCGGTCTCGGCCACACGCACGAAGCCCAGGTCGATTTTGAGTTCGCTGAAAGGCAGGGTTTGCAGACTCTCCAGGGACGAATGTCCGGTACCAAAATCATCAATCGACAAGGCAAAACCCTTGAGCCGCAGACGCGTCAAAATATCGCGCGCCCGGGCTGGATCAACGGGGACCGAGGTCTCTGTCACCTCAAACATCAATTTTTCTGCGTTGCAGCCGACCTTGGCGATTGCCTCCATGACAGACTCCGGAAATATCAGGTCCGTCATGGCAACAGGGGGCAAATTGATGGATACGGTGCCGTTAAAATCCAGCCCATGTTGTTGGCTCGCGTATTCACGCAAAGCAATTTCAATCACTTTTTGGGTCAATGCCAACGCCAAGCCACCGTTTTCGGCCAATGGAATAAAAGTATCCGGATACAGCAGACCGTGCTGCGGATGCTGCCAGCGCACCAAAGCTTCGACGCCGATCCAGGCTCCATCGGCTAGTCGTACTTGTGGCTGGTAGTGCAACACCAGTTCGTTGTTCTCGATACCTCTTGCCAGATCATCCAGACTTACTGTTGTGGGTATTTTCGCTTTCAGAGGTGCAGATTCGGGTACTTGCAACAGGGCGAGCAAACTTTCGGCACGGATCGGTTTGGTTAATATTCCCGCCACCCGTACGCCCTGTAACTCTGCCAACAGTTTGGCGGACTGCAACATGGACGCGCTATGGCCACTCACCAGGACCAGGCGTCCTAAATATTTAACTGCTGCCAGTTGACGAATCACTTCAATGCCATCCATGTGCGCCATGGCCAAGTCCAGCACCAGAAACATTGGGTTCGAGGCCAGCAAGGTGGATAACTCGCGTCCGTCGTGCGCCGTGATGGTGCTGTAGCTTGCTTGCTCGGCGACTTCGCGTATGAAGTCGCACAAGGCAACATCGTCGTCAAGAATAGCAATAGAGGCAGTCATATTCATAGAGTATCTTTCGATGGGTAATCCAGAGTCTGGCGCACCAGTGTGGCCAGGGCGGGTTGCCTGAAGGGCTTTTCAAGAAGGGGGCCATCAGGGCGAGTGCACCCACGGTTTGCCGTATCTGCAAAGCCCGAGATATAAAGCAAGGCCAGGGAGGGGTGGATCACGCGTGCGGCTCTGGCCAGCGCAAAGCCATCCATACCGGGCATGATGATGTCAGTCACCATCAGGGCGTACTGGCAGCCCGTCGCAGCACCTTCTTGGAGGGCGGCGAGCGCCGAGGCCGGCGAGATACAGGGAGTGACCTCGTAGCCTAGTTCCTTGAGCCAGGTGGCCGTGACGGCCAGCAGTTCCAGTTCGTCGTCGACCACCAGCACTCTGTCACAGCCGCGTGGCAATAATGCTGGCGTGATGGAACTGGTATCGATTGGCGCTACGGAGGTTCTGGTCGCCGGTGGCTGTGCTGCGATCGGCAACATCAGGCGGAGCGTGGTGCCATGGCCGGGTTCGCTCTCAATGAGCAAATCGCCGCCACATTGTTTGACAAAGCCATGGGCCATGGACAATCCGAGACCGGTACCACGGCCCCGTTCCTTGGTGGTAAAAAAGGGCTCCAGTACCCGTGCCAGTACCTCGGGGCGCATGCCACTACCGGTGTCTGTCACGCTCAGTTCAGCGTACTGGCCGGGTTTTAGAGTCGAGGTAGCATTGTCTGCATGAATGACGCGCAGTTGGGTGGCCAAGGTGAGATGGCCACCCTTGGGCATGGCGTCGCGGGCGTTGAGCACCAGGTTCAATACCGTGCTGGCCAGGCCACCGGGATCAATTTCTACCACCGGATGGCCTGCGAGCTTCAAACTGACTTCAATCATCTTGCCGGCCGTGTGCCGTACCAGCGGCAGCAGCTCCTGAAGCCGACTGCTCAAGTTGACCGGCTCCGTGCTGACGGTTTGAGAGCGGGCCACTGTCAGCAAGGCGCGGGTCAAGTCGGCACCCCGCAAGGCTGCGGTGAGGGCGGTGTCCAGCTTTACTTGTGCCCCTGTGTTGCCACTGAGACTACTCGTGAGCAGATCGAGGTTGCCAATTATGACGCCCAACATGTTATTGAAGTCGTGGGCCAGGCCGCCGGTAAGTTGGCCGATCGCATCCATTTTTTGCGACTGGGCCAGCTGGAACTCTGATTTACGGCGTGCCGAGATGTCTTCGGCCACCGACAAGATCACCTGTAGTCCATTCCATTCCGTGCGCAGCCCGCGCACCAGCACAGGTATCCGGCTGCCATCAGCATGCAGATATTCTTTCTCGTAAGGACCATAGGCACCTGTGCTTTTAAGGATTTGTGTCTGTGCTGCGTCCAGTTCCATGAATTCGGGCGCCGTGATTTGGGCATTGCCAAGGCCATGTGTTTGTGCCAGGGAGCGCCCCAACAGGGCGCAAAATGCCGAGTTGGCATTCATCACATTGCCTTGCGGATTACGCACAGCCACGCCGATCGGCAATTGTTCCAGCAGCTGGCGGGTGAATATGGCCTCTTCATGGCGCAAGTCATTTGATTGGCGCAGGGACTGGTCCTGAGCTTCACGCCGGCCCATGAAGTACAGCAAGGTGCCCGATAGCAGCCAACTGAAGGCTAGTACCAGCCAGCTGTCGAAGCGGTGCGTGATCGCCGTGGCATTGGCATCAGTGCGCACGATCATCAGGCGCTGGCGGCCGGCAAAGCTGAACCGGCTCTCGGCATGCAAGCCCTGGCGCAAGGTTGTCGGATCAAGATCCAAAGGTGGCGCCTGATGCACGTTGGGCGATGACCAGGCAATCAGCTGGGCTGATGTGTCATCGGGGTAGTGCCCCAGGTCGAAGACGAAAAACTCGGTAGCGGTCGGACGTAAGGTAGTGCGGATGTCGGCGAACCGCGTGTGCGGTTCGAAGAGGCTGAGGACTACCCCTCGGAATGCTTTCTGGCGCTGGGCCACGGTGGCCAGTGGCATCGACGGCCGGTATACCGGCATGGCGGTCAAGACGGCAGGCAACATTGCATTATTATAAAGTAAGCTAACTGGGGCACTGGCGGTTATGTCACCGCTGTCGCGTGCGTGCTCAACGAGCTCGCGCCGCACGGTCTCCTGCGCCATATCCATTCCGACTATCGGGCGATAGGGCAGCCGCGGCGTAATAAAAGCGATTGGAAAGTGGATATCGCGGCGTGGTGCGGTAGCCAGTGTGCCATCTGGTTTATTGTCGGTAATGGCAAACTTTGCTTGTCCCGGCTGTTGTAACTGCCGTTCAAAGTTTCCCCGTTCGGCATCGGGTACTTGGGTTATCCAACTCAGGGTCTTCGTGACAGGATCGTTGACCAGCAGTTGGGCAGCGAATATCTCGAATTCATCTGCAGTGACATTCTGCGACGATTCCATGAACGCCTTGAGTGCTATCACTTGTGTGAGCTGAGCCTGCATCAGACCATTGTGCATGGTGGTTATTTCCTGGGCATCGGCGTTCAGTGTCTCCATCTGCTGTCGCCTCTCAGACAACTGGATGATGGCAAACACCATCAAGCCGGCGCCCGCAATCAAGCCTGCCAAGCAAAAGATGATCGGATCGCGCGGTAGTGCCACCTTGCTCCAGGAAAGGGCTGCAAAAAATAACAGTGGTCCCCAAGCAAGCATACCGGCCAGACTGCCCAGCCAGCCGCTTTGCCAGACAACGGTGGCCGACGTACGATCCACCTCACCAGAGAGCAGCAGACTGACGGCGCCTACGCCGGGCGCCAGGGTGCTGATCAGCGTCATCAGGACGGCGACGATGGCGCCCAGATGCAAGGGTGTCATGGCCTGCATGCGCTGAGCGCTGACGGGCGTGGTAAAAGCACCCAGGCCGCTCCAGCGCCCGATTAACCAAGCGGCCAGCCCGGCTTGCACGGTCGGGCCAAGAGTCATGGCGGTGATAACGAGCAAGCTGTGATTGGCGTCAGGTTGCGCCAGATTGAGGGCGAGTGTTCCCATTAAGACGACAGGAATCGCGCGCCAGCCGCGCATCATAAAGACCGCCAGTGCCAGCCCTGCCGGAGGGAAAAACAAAGGCTTTTGGCCTGGCAGCAGCGCGTGTTGTATGAACAGGAAAATGCTGGACAGGAGGGCAAATAGCCCAGCCATGGTCAATGGTTCCAGCAGCAGTCGCCAGGCCGGCGAGTGGCTGATACGCGTTCGCAATGTCACGTGATGCGCCGCATCGCGCTGGCATCAGTGCTGCCAGCGATACCGTCACTGCCTTGCTGTGGCAGCGTGAAAACCGCCACCGTGTGTACCAAATCGAAGGCCTGAGACTTCAAGTTGGCGGCAGCAGCGGCCATCTCCTCCACCAGCGCCGCATTTTGCTGGGTCACCAGTTCCATTTGCATCACAGCTTCGCCAACCTGGCCCACGCCCAGACTTTGCTCGTTGCTGGCGGCGCTGATTTCGCCCATGATGTCGCGCACGCGCCCGATGCTGCCCACGACTTCATGCAAGGTGACGCCGGCCTGGTCCACCAGCACGGTGCCTTGTTCAACCCGCACCACGCTGGTATTGATCAGGTCCTTGATTTCTTTGGCGGCCTCGGTTGAACGACCGGCCAGCAAGCGTACTTCGGTGGCGACTACGGCAAAACCGCGTCCCTGTTCACCGGCTCTTGCCGCCTCGACTGCGGCGTTGAGCGCCAGAATATTGGTCTGAAAGGCGATACCATCCATGACCTGAATGATATCGGCGATTTTTTTGCTGGCATCCGCGATGCCCTTCATGGTGGCAACCACCTGCGTCACGACTTCTCCTCCCTTTACTGCCACCGTGCTTGCGCTCTGTGCCAGTTGATTGGCTTGGCTGGCGTTGTCCGCATTCTGCTTGACGGTCGTGCCCAGTTCCTCCATGGACGCGGCAGTTTGTTCCAGTGCACTGGCCTGGGCTTCGGTGCGGCCCGACAAATCGAGATTGCCCTGTGCAATCTCGATGCTGGCGTTAGCCACGCCCTCGGAGCCCTGGCGTACTTTGTTGACGACCTCGGTGAGCGACGTTTGCATGCGCTGCATCGCGGCCAAGACGCTGGAACGGTCTCCACTGCGTAACGACAGCGCCACACTCAAGTCACCACCGGCAACGCGGCGTACGACATCGCACAGCTCATCGGGCTCGGCGCCCAATGCTCGTGATAATTGGCGGGTCAGGGCGAAGCCAACGGCGCTGCCGATGATCAGCATCGCCAGTGCCAGGCTGAGCAGCAATGCCATCGACCTGCCTGCTTCTTCAGAAGCTGTTTTGGCCAGCGTGGCCGCGAATGTCTGCTGCAGGTCCATTGAGTCATCGACCGCTTTGAACAGACTATCTTGCAGAGTGCGCGCGCTCCCCATCAATAGCTGGCTGGCTGCCAAAGTCTCATGACGATTGGCCAAGTCGGCTATCTTTTCAATTTCTTTATGGTAAGGGACTGCCTTTTCCTTGAAAATGCTTAACAGCGCAGCGCCTCGTGGCGTGCGAATCGTGAGCTCCATCTTCGCCAGTAGCTTGGCATTGGCCGCTTCAGAGGCGTCAATTTTTTGATTTTCGATAGCCCGGATGGCCGCATCCTCGGTCAGGAGCATGTTGCGGGCGGCACGGGCAATATTGTTGAGGTTGTCCTTGTACTCCGCCAACTGGTTGGTCTTGACCATGCGGTTGTTCGCCACTTCATCCAGATTCTGGTTCAGCGCACGAATTTTTAGCGCGCCAAAAAGGGCAATCGCGATCCCAAGCAAGGCCAGTGTGCCAAAGCCGAGGGCCAGGCGTGTTGCAACGCGGATGGAGTTTTTCATTGAGGTTCCTGAACGATAAAAAAAGGAAGCACATCGCGCTGCCTCGGAGCAGCGCAAATTCAAGGTGCTTTCGTATCGGCCAAATACCCGCTGAGGTTTTGGACCGCATCAAGGGCGCAAAAGGCTAAGAATGCGGTTGCAATGGCTTCTTGGCGAAGGCATGCGGAGCTGCCACCTCACCGAAGGGCGAGGTTATTGATCAGGTTTGAGTCTGATGATTTTGGCAACCCCGCTACCAGGACGCATCAATGCGTCAGGCCGGAGGCTTTGCGACCCCGACTTTCGCGCGGGTGTGCTATTAACTGCGCGCATCATAACTCATCCAATAATTATCGGGAGCTTATTTAAAAATTGTCAAGAAAAATATATTTTTTGTATTATTTGAGTAATCAACAACAGAAAAAACGCGTTGACTTCGGTTCTGAGGGCAACACAATTGGCACTCTGGAGTGCCAATTGCAATACAGGGATCAATGAAGCTAATCGAACTTTAATTGCATATATGACATATTCTCTGTGAGCTTCTGATTAATTCCAGACTTGTTGCGCCGTTTTGATTGCCGAATGTTTGAAGAAGAATGCAGCGCATGTCAGCATGTTGGTTTTTGGGTTCTACCCAATTTATGCCGGACGAGGCACCAGACGGCCAGTGTGTAAAACTCGTTGTCATCCCTGTCGGGCGTACGCCGGTAGCCCATGATGGCCACGGCCAGAGCCCAGTTTTCAGGGTCCAACCGTTCCAGTTCGTTCAGGTCGACGCCAACGCCGCCCCAGTATGTCGAACAAATAATTTTTGCCAGCAGCTTGATTGCCCAGTCGTCTGCGTTCAGCTTGGTTCGTATTTGCTCTTGGCTCAATCCTGCAATCATGATGCTCTCTTGGATGGCTTAAACATCATGTAATAAAAAAATCAATGATCAGCGCCGCGCAGTCTTGCTGGCTGTCGATTGTCGTGGCTGCTTTCCGCTGCATTGGGATAGCCGGAATTTTTTGCATCTGCCTGCCCTAGGTTGTTCTGTCGTGCGTTCAGCTCAATGTCAGCAGCGCAACGAGAAAAATTTATTTTTTAACAATTTCTTTTAAGAAAATTTGTATACTATTGAGAAAATTATGCGATCGCATACTACCTTATGTAAATTTATTCATACCGATTTTTCAAGCGTGTGGGCCTCATTACCGATACACAGTTAGTGCTTGGCACGTGCTCAGCACTTACCAGGCCAAGACCGGGCTGGCGGTACTGGTCGAGGGCGATCCGAAAATGTTCAATCCCTATGGCGTGATAGCGGTCAATCCGGTGTGCCATCCTGGCGTCAATCATCAAGGTGCGCTTCTGTTCGACAATTGTTTTTCCCATGGGCCAGTCGCTGATTTTCCTTGTGTCGGTAATGGGCCCAGTAGGAGCGAAGCTGTCATAAGTGACATTTTGCTTTGTTCGGACTTTCTGTTCGTCCCGCACAAACCGGCATAGTAGGTATGAGCTTGTCTCACTCATCGCCCTGCAAGTGAATGTACTGCGGGCTGCGCGAAGGTACTCACCGAGGTTGCCGACGGCTCAAGGACAGATCTATCCTCGCAGCAGTACCAAAGGTAACATATGTGTTACTATATAAAATATACTAATCACTGTCGAAGAATACCTTCGTGAAGACGGCACGAACCCTTATAAAAATTGGTTTGACGACCTCGATGCGCAGGCTGCAGCCAAGGTGGCGACGGCCAAGGTCAGGTTAGGACTTGGTAACACGTCGAGCGTGAAGTGGTTCGATGGCGTTGGCGAGTACATCATCGACTGGGGGCCAGGCTATCGTATCTATCTTGCCAAAGATGGCGACACGTTCATTGTCCTGTTCGGGGGTGGAACAAAGCGAGGGCAGCAGCGCGATATTGATCAAGCCAAGGCATTGCACACTGAGTACAAGGCCAGGAAGAAGGCAGCTCAAGCTGCCAAACAAGGCAAACGGAAAGG
>CANFGA010000047.1 GCA_947446335.1 Oxalobacteraceae bacterium
AAAATACGCTGGGCGCGCCTGCTCGCGATCCTGATCAAGGAATTTCGCCAGATCCAGCGCGACCGATTGACCTTCGCGATGATGGTCGGCATGCCGATCATCCAGCTGATCCTGTTCGGCTTCGCCATCAACACCGATCCCAAGCACTTGCCGATGGCCGTCGTCGCAGCCGACCATAGCGAATTTTCACGCAGCTTCATCCAGGGTTTGGCCAGCTCGGATTATTTCAAGATCACGCACACGCTGCAAAGCGAAGCGGCCGCCGATGCCTTGCTGGCAAGCGGAGAAGTCCAGTTCGTGCTGGTGATTCCACCGGACTTTGCGCGCAGCCTGATCCGCGGCGAGCGCCCCGCCGTCTTGCTGGCAGCCGATGCGACCGACCCGTCGGCCTCCGGCAATGCGCTGGCGGCAATCTCTGGCATCAGCGCGCAAATACTGCGGCGCGATCTGATTGGCCCGCTAGCTAAGTTGCGACCGACCGAACCCGCGTTCGAAGTGCGCGTGCAGCGCCGCTACAACCCCGATGGACTGGTGCGCTACAACATCGTGCCCGGCTTGATCGGCGTGATCCTGACGATGACGATGGTCATGATGACGTCGTTGGCGATGACGCGCGAACTCGAACGCGGCACGATGGAAAACCTGCTGGCCACACCGGCGCGCCCGATCGAAGTCATGATCGGCAAGATCATGCCCTACATCCTGATCGGCTACCTTCAGGTTGCAGTGATCCTGGTCGCCGCGCGCGTGCTGTTCGAGGTGCCGATGGTGGGCAGCCTGGCGCTGCTGTCGGTGGCGTTGATCGCCTTCATCGCCGCCAACCTCGCGGTCGGCTTCACCTTTTCGACGCTGGCAAAAAATCAGCTGCAGGCGATGCAGCTGACGTTCTTTTTCTTCCTGCCGTCGATGCTGTTGTCGGGCTTCATGTTTCCGTTTCGCGGCATGCCGAACTGGGCCCAGGCGATCGGCGAACTGCTGCCGCTGACCCACTTCTTGCGCATCGTGCGCGGCATCTTGTTGAAAGGCAATGTGTGGCACCAGATCGTCCCCGACCTGTGGCCGATCCTGCTCTTCATGCTCGCTGCCGGCGCCCTGGCGTTGCGGCGCTACCGCCAGACGCTCGATTAGCAGGTAAGCCGGGCCATCTTCGATGCAAGCTGCAACGTAGGCGCGCGCAGCAAATCAACGGTCAAGCCAGACTTCATATTGTATTGACTCTGCTCTGGCCAAGGTCATTTTCTGCCGGGTTCACAAGCAGTCACTTCGAATGTCAGAACTTCACGCCAGGCCAACTGTCTATTGTCGACTGAATCATCTTTTTCAGAGCCATGCAATCAGCCGGCCAATCGATGACTGGTTCAAGGCAAATTCAATCACCTCAGGAGTGCAAAATGAAACAATATGGCGCCGAATTTCTTGGCACGTTCTGGCTGGTCCTTGGCGGTTGCGGCAGTGCCGTGCTTTCCGCTGCATTTCCCGGTCTCGGGATCGGTTTTCATGGCGTTGCACTGGCCTTTGGATTGACGGTGCTGACGATGGCGTATGCGATCGGCCCCATTTCCGGATGTCATCTCAATCCGGCAGTCTCGTTCGGCCTGTGGGCCAGTGGACGCTTCCCCGTCAACCAGTTGATGCCCTACATCGTGGCGCAAGTGGTCGGCGCTGTCGCCGCTGGAGGGGTGCTGTATCTGATTGCCAGCGGCGCCCCAGGGTTTGATGTCGCCGGCGGCTTTGCCTCGAATGGCTATGGCGACCATTCGCCCGGCGGCTACTCCCTGCTGTCGGCATTGGTCGCAGAAGTCGTGATGACGATGTTCTTCATGCTGGTCATTCTGGGCTCGACCGACAAGCGCGCGCCAGCCGGATTCGCGCCGATTGCGATCGGATTGGCATTGACGCTGATTCACCTGATCACCATCCCGGTGACCAACACGTCGGTCAATCCCGCGCGCAGCACCGGTGTCGCACTTTTTTCTGGAGGAGGCTGGGCGGTCTCTCAACTGTGGCTGTTCTGGATCGCACCCATCGCGGGGGCCTTGTGTGGCGCGGCGCTCTATCGCCTGATCGCTACCGAGGAGGCCGTGGCAGCACCTGCCGGTACCCGATCCGGCGCGCATCCTGAGCGCCGCGTGCGTCATGTTCGAGAAGGCAGCGACATCGGACGCGGCCAGAATACAAGAAAGCCAAGCACCTGAAATCACGGCAACAATGAATTCAGGCCAAAAATATCAGGCAACGTCACGCAAGGCATGTTGAAGCAAGGATCAAGGCTTGCCATAGTCGAGCGGCATGAATTGCAAGCGCTCCCACGGAAAGCCGTTCAGCACCGCATACGAAGGGCGGCCCCCGAACAGGGTCGGATACGGATCAGGCTGGCCAAGCGCGGTGTACGACTTCGGATTCTGGGCCCGGATCGAGATCGCGCCCGCCTTGTCCCAGACCACGAAACCGTATTTTTGCGCCGCTTTGGCGATGATCTTGCCCGCCTGGCCCATGTTCAGCGCATCGACATCGATCGCCGGATCGAGCCGAAAGCGCAACCCTTGCGGAATCCGGTTCGCCGCCTGGTCCGGATTGTAGCCATCCGAGCGCTTGGCCGGCCACGACAGCACGGTAAAAGTCTCGGTCTCGACCAGAGAGATACCGATCGCATGGCGAATCTCGCCGCGCGCCAATTCCTCGGCCGTGATCTGGCCACCCATGAAGGGCAAGCCGGTCGCCGTCGTGCCGTACGGTGCAGTCCAGGTGCCATCGCTGGTGCTGACATGGTCCATCTTGCCGCCCCAGCACGCCTGCCACTGCCCGCTGGCTTGGCGTGCGATCCAGAATTCCCACAGCGTATCGGTGGATGGCTGGTAAATCGTCATCTCCTGATCGGTGCCATCGGCCGCCAGCGCATGGGATGGCATCGGCACCGCTGCCCACTGCGCCTCCAGCGCCGTTTCCGGATAACGCTTGTTTTGGCAATTCGAATAAGCAACCTTGACCGTGGGCACATTGGCATCCGCGACATAGACCGGACTCGCATATTCGCGCGTATTGATATTGACGGTCTGATAGTAAGCCTGCTTCTGGCGCAGGAAATCGGCGACAAAACCGGCCGAATTGGCGTGCAGCGGCGCATTGGCCGGGATCGCCGCGTACCAGAAACTGGTCGGCGCAAACAGCGCATCGGTGAGCAAGGCTGTCGTCGTCGCTGGCGCCGTCGTTTGTGCCTCTGTCGTCGCTGCTGTCGTCGTTGGTGCCTTTGCCGCCGGTGTCGATGTAGCGGTCGTGGTCGTGGTCGTCGCCTGATTGGTGCCAGTTGCTGGCGTCACCGCCTCGGTGCCGACCACGACCGCCTTGTCAGCCAAGGAAATCGCCTGTTGTCCGCTCGCACCCGCTCCCGAACCACCCCCTCCTCCGCATCCGGCAAACGCGCCGGAGACAACCACAACAACCAACGGCGCAACTTTGGCCAAGCCGGAATTGAACTTGACGTGCAGACTCAACATCGATTTTAAACGCACAAATTTTCCAATGAAAGGTTATATCAGCAGAGCGAATGGTAGACCCATTTGTTTACTATTGGAAAATAGCAACAAAATTTCCTTTATGGATACAACAAATTGCTGCGGTGCGGGAGCTGAGCATGACGCGTCATGGGAGCCAAGCAATAAATCCCAAAAACTATTAATGCATTTGAAATACAGATACTTTTAACAATAATATTTGGGTTTTCAATACCTAAAAGCAACAACAATTATCGATAAGAAAAATATTGCCAAATAAGCATTTTGCAGTGTATATTGCATTAAATACATTTAGAATTTACCAGAATACCTAAAAGCAATCATGAATGAGTCCACACCGATTGCCCATGCAGCGAAAGATAAAGATGGCGTTTGGCGCGCTCCGCATGACTTGGCTGACCATTTGCGGGCGGTTGCAAATCTGGCATCGCAATACGCCTATCGCTTTCATGGTTCGGATTGGGCATTTCTCGCGGGTCTGTGGCATGACTTGGGAAAATATAGGCCACGTTTTCAACATTACATCCGCCAAGTTAGTGGCTTCGAGGTTGATGCCCATATCAAGGGTGAAGCCGGCAAAGCACCACACTCCACGGCTGGAGCAATACTGGCGTGTGATCGGTTTGGTTTGGCCGGCCGCGTGCTGGCTTATTTAATTGCAGGACATCATGCTGGGCTATATGACTGGAATTCCGACAATTCGAATCTGGCATACCGTCTTCAACAACAGAACAGCCGCGACGAATTCAACGAGGCACTGGCACAGCATCCACCAGTAGACATTCTTGATCACGGCACATTTTCTCCTGATTTAAGAGCTATTCCAGGTGGGAAAGATGGTTTTTCATTATGGATCAGGATGCTATTTTCCAGCCTGATCGATGCCGATCGTCTCGACACAGAAGCGTATATGGACGCCGAAAAGTCGGTACAGCGCAGAAACTGGCCCAATCTTCGAAGCCTGATCGAGCCATTTGATCGTGCGATGCTCAGCAAGACCATCGCAGCAAATTCCACGGCAGTCAATCTGCTGCGCGCAGACATCCTGCGTCAATGCCGCGAGAAAGCGCAAAGCACACCCGGATTGTTCTGCCTGACAGTCCCAACTGGTGGCGGAAAAACACTCTCCAGCATGGCATTCGCCCTCGAACACGCCAAGCACTATGACAAGCGTCGCATCATCTACGTCATTCCATACACCAGCATCATCGAGCAGACAGCTGAGATTTTTCGCTCCATTTTTGGCGATGCCGTGATCGAGCATCACAGCAACGCAGAAGCCGAACCAGGCAAGGAAAATCACAAGAGCCACCTGGCCTGCGAGAACTGGGATGCTCCAGTGATCGTCACCACCAATGTCCAGTTTTTTGAATCCCTGTTTGCCGCCAAAACATCGCGTTGCCGAAAATTACATAACATCGTCGATTCAATTGTGGTGCTGGACGAAGCGCAACTGCTGCCATCGGATTTTTTGCAACCGATACTCGACACGCTCAATTTGTTAAGCAAACATTATAGCGTCACGGTCGTGCTGTCCACGGCCACTCAGCCTGCGCTATCCACACGCACCTATTTTGATGCAGACAACAATATGCGCGGTCTCGACAACGTGCGTGAAATCATCGACGACCCGGATGCCCTCTACCTTGCCTTGGAGCGGGCTCACGTGCGCCTGCCAGTCGACTGGGATGCCCGAGTAAGCTGGGATGTACTGACTGAAGATGTCACGCAACGCGGTTCGGTACTCGTCATCGTCAATCGCCGCAAGGATGCGCACGATCTGTGGCAATGCATGCCGGAGGGCACCTTGCATCTGTCGGCACTGATGTGCGGCGAACATCGTTCGCACATCATTCGACAAATCAAGGCGCGACTCAAGTCCGGCATTCTCACGCGCGTGATCAGCACACAACTGGTCGAAGCCGGTGTCGATTTCAGCTTCCCTGTGGTGTACCGGGCATTGGCAGGCCTGGACTCCATCGCTCAGGCCGCGGGTCGCTGCAACCGCGAGGGGGAATTGGAACAGGGTGAAGTCATCGTTTTCATCCCGCCACAACCGGCCCCGCCAGGTCATTTACGTAAAGCCGAGGATGCCTGTCGCAGCGTGTTACATGGTCATGCAGGCAAACCGCTGGAGCGCGCATTGTTTGCCTTGTATTTTGAAAAGCTCTATCACGCGTGCGATCTGGACAAGCATCGAATCGTGGATGATCTGAAAATGAAGGGCAAATTGGACAATGAGTTAGCAGTCAACTTTCGCAGTGCTGCTGAAAAATTCAAGCTGATACAGGACGAGGACAGCGTTTCCATCGTCGTCCGTTATCGCGGCCCCGATGGTGACGACGAGTCGATAGAAAAATGGCTAAACACGCTAGACAAAGAGGGGCCCGACCGCTGGCTGATGCGCAAACTCCAGCGCTACACGGTATCGATCCCACGCCGCGATGCCATGCGACTGCTGGCGCAAGGCGATATCGACGAGCCATTTCCTGGCTTGTTCGTGCAAAAAAATGACCTTTTGTATCACGACCTATTGGGATTGACCACCGATGGGCTTTTATTCCCTGCCTCGGCATTCGTCGTCTGAAAGGATCTGATTTGAAACGCTACTGCCTTGAACTATCAGGTGATTTTGCCTGCTTCACCCGTCCAGAAATGAAAGTCGAGCGCGTGAGCTACGATGTGATGACCCCTTCCGCAGCACGCGCTTGCTTTGAAGCGATACTGTGGAAACCGGCCATACGCTGGCATATCGCCCGAATCGAAGTATTGAAACCGATACGCTGGATCAACCTGCGCCGCAACGAAGTTGCCAGCATCATCTCAAATCGCAACGTGGAAACCGCCATGAAAGGTGGAACCAGCATACTCGGGCTGAACATCGAGGACGATCGCCAGCAGCGCGCAGGTTTGTTCTTGCGCGATGTGGCGTATCGGGTTCATGCCGATCTGGAGTTTTTAACCGGACGCGATCCCGGCGCCAATGCCAACAAGTATTACGACATGTTCGAGCGCCGCGCCAGTCGTGGGCAATGCGTTAATCAGCCATATCTTGGTTGCCGCGAATTTGCCGCCTATTTTCGGCTGGTGACGAATATCGCTGAAGAACCCAAGCCGATACCAGAGACACGGGAACTCGGATTCATGCTGCATGACCTCGACTTCAGCAAACCAAGCGCACCGGCGCCGCGTTTTTTTCGTGCCAGCTTGAAAAATGGTGCGATCGATGTGCCTCCATGGAACAGCGAAGAGGTACGGGGATGATCCTGCAAGCACTCAACGACTACTACCTGCGGCGCCAGCGCGCACAGGATCCAAAGGATCGATTGCCGGCTTTTGGACTGGAAGAAAAGGAAATCCCGTTTATCATCGAAATCGATGCTGACGGTCGGCTCGTCAATCTGGCCGACACGCGCACGACTGAGGGCAAGAAAAAAATTGGCCGACGTTATCTGGTGCCGCAGGGCGTCAAAAAAACTTCAGGCGTCGCCGCGAATCTGCTGTGGGATACGACCGAATATGTGCTCGGAGTCGATACCAAAGGCAAGCCAGAGCGCGTTATCGAGCAACATGCGGCATTTTGCGCACGCCTTGCAAGCTTGCCACCGAATACGCTCGATGAACCTGGAATAAAGGCCATATTCGCCTTTTTCAAGAGCTTCGACCTCGCACAATTTGCAGCTAGGGCTGAATGGCAGGAAATCATGCTGACCAACCCAGTCATGACGTTCCAATTGCATGGCGATATTGGATTGATCTGCCAGCGCCCCGCCGTCGTTGCGGCGACAACGCTGACGATGGACGAATCCACGTTGGACGGAGTTTGCCTCGTCAGCGGCGCCCCTGCCACAATTGAACGGTTACATCCCTCCATCAAAGGCGTATGGGGTGCGCAATCTTCGGGTGCAAATATCGTTTCGTTCAATCTGGATGCGTTCAACTCTTACGGCAAGGCACAAGGCGCCAATGCACCAATGGGCAAACCGGCAGTCTTCGCTTACACGACAGCGCTCAATCACCTGTTGGCGCGCGATTCGCGCCAACGGATCCAGGTCGGCGATACGTCGACCGTTTTTTGGGCCGAGGAGGAAAACGACCTCGAAAACACGCTGCTCGATCTGTTCGGCGACCCACCAAAAGACGACCCCGAGCGTGGCACCGCGGCACTGAAGACGCTACATCAAGCGGTCCAATCCGGTAAATTCATGCATGGCGATGCAGATACCCGCTTCCATGTTTTGGGCCTGGCGCCCAATGCCGCCCGCATCGCGATCCGTTTTTGGGAAACCGCGCCAGCAGATGAACTGGCGCGACGGATAGCACGTCATTTCGACGACATCAAGATAGTACGCGCGCCACACGACCCGGAACATCTGTCCTTGTTTCGCCTACTGACGTCACTCGCACTGCAAGGCAAGGCTGACAACATCCCGCCCAACTTGAGCGGAGCGATCATGCGGTCCATTCTGGAAGGATTGCCTTATCCAGCACTATTGTTCAATTTAGCGGTACAGCGCAGCCGAGCGGAACAAAAGCCGACCTATGCGCGCGCCGCCGCCATCAAGGCTTCATTGAATCGAACAATTCGCCGCAGCAAACTTGCTGCATCCAGTCCTGAGAAGGAGTTTCAAATTATGCTCGATCCGACCAACGCCAACCCTGCCTATCTTCTGGGGCGCCTGTTTGCAACCCTTGAAAAAATTCAAGAAGAGGCCAGCCCGGGCTTGAATGCGACCATACGCGACCGTTATTACAGCGCTGCTTCCAGCACGCCGGTCGCCGTCTTCACCACGCTGTTGCGCTTGAAAAATCATCATCTGGGCAAGCTGTCGAAAGGTCGCGCCGTCCAACTGGAAAGACTGATCGGCGACATCATGGTCGGTCTCAACGATTTCCCCCGCATTCTTGCCCTGCCCGATCAAGGCCGGTTTGCATTGGGCTACTACCACCAACGCCAAGCATTCTTCACCAAAACAGAAACCGTCAATAACCAAGAGGAATCCAAATGAGCCTGACCAATCGCTATGATTTTGTTCTGTTGTTCGATGTAAAAGATGGCAATCCGAACGGCGACCCTGATGCAGGCAATTTACCAAGGCTCGATGCCGAAACCGGCCACGGCTTGGTCACTGATGTCTGCCTGAAACGCAAGGTACGCAATTTTGTCGGAATGGCGAAAGGCGAACACCCCCCGTATGAAATTTACGTAAAAGAAAAGGCGGTGCTCAACAACCAGCACAAGCGAGCATACATCGGCATTGATCGCGCCGACTTGCTGGAGGGTGACGACAAGAAGCGCAAGGGAGGCGACGCGGTCGATGTGGCTCGCAGCTGGATGTGCCGCAATTTTTTTGATGTGCGCACTTTTGGCGCCGTAATGTCCACCGGCATCAATTGCGGCCAAGTGCGCGGTCCGGTGCAACTGACTTTTGCCCGCTCGATCGATCCTATCATCGCCCAGGAACACTCGATCACCCGGATGGCTGTCGCCACCGAAGCGGAAGCAGAAAAACAGGGGGGCGATAACCGTACCATGGGCCGCAAGCACACGGTTCCCTACGGCCTGTACATGGCGCACGGTTTTGTCTCCAGTTTCCTCGCCAAGCAAACCGGCTTTTCCGAAAATGACCTGGAATTGTTCTGGCAATCGCTGAACCAGATGTTCGAACACGATCGCTCTGCCGCACGCGGCGAAATGAGCACGCGCGGCCTGTACGTGTTCAAGCACGACTCGGAACTCGGCAATGCCCCCGCGCACAAGCTGTTCGAGCGCATTCAGGCAAGGCGCAAGGATGGCGTCGAAGTGCCGCGCAGCTTTGACGACTACGCTGTCGATGTCCAGGATACCGACTTGCCCGCAGGCGTGACTCTTTTGAATAAATCACAATAAAATCCAAAACAGCGCTGGTATTTTTTAATGGAAACTTCCACAACCGAAGCAATCCCGCTGTCTGCCCTGGAACACTGGATATATTGCCCGCGCCAGTGCGGGCTGATTCATCTGGAGCAGGCGTTTGAGGAAAATATTTATACCGCGCGCGGCCAGGCCTTGCATCACTTGGTCGATACTCCAGGATACGAGATCAAGGCGGGCGTGCGCGTCGAGCGCGCATTGCCGGTCTGGAGTGATCGCTACAACCTGATAGGCAAGGCCGACCTGGTGGAGTTTCATCCAGATGGCATGGTGTATCCAGTCGAATTCAAGCATGGCGCCAAGCGGCAGAAGTTGCACGACGATATACAGCTAGCCGCACAGGCCATGTGCCTGGAGGAGATGCTGGGCCGTCCAGTGTCCAAAGGCGCCATTTTTCACGCCAGCAGCCACCGACGGCGCGAAGTGATCGTCACGCAGGAACTGAAACAACTTGTGCTCGCTACTGCGGATGCGATTCGCGCAATGCTATCTTCAGAAAAGTTGCCGCCACCAGCCAATGATGCCCGCTGCAATGCGTGTTCGTTGAAGGATATCTGCCAGCCAGAAGCCCTGGCACAGCATGATCGTCAACATCAACAACGGCTGGTCTTGTTCAACCCGGAGCAATAAGTTGCATACCATCCAGAATACCCTCTATGTGATGACGCCCAACGCATACGCGCATCTTGAGAACTCAACCTTGCGTATCGATATCGAGCATCAAAAAAAATTGCAAGTGCCACTCCATCATCTGGCCGGGTTGGTCTGCTTTGGCAATGTCATGGTGTCGCCAGCCCTGATGCACAGGTTGGCCGATGAAGGGAAATCATTGGTGTTGTTGGATAATTCAGGCCACTTCAAGGCTCGGTTGGAAGGCCCCGTTTCAGGAAATATATTGTTACGCCAAGGGCATCACCGAGTGGCATGTGACGTCCCATTCTGCCTCGAATTCGCGCGCACCGTGGTCGCTGGCAAACTCAGGAACAGCCGCACTAATATACAGCGGGGCATGCGCGAAACCAGCGATATAACGGAAGCCGCATCGCTCGGCCGTACTGCAGATAGCCTCGCAGCGTCATTGCGTGCGACAGCCGTTGCGAGCAACCTTGATGAGTTACGCGGCGTGGAAGGTGATGCTGCGCGCGGCTATTTTTCCGCCATCAATCTGATCGTCAAACCTCAGGCAAGAGCCTCGTTTGCGCTCAATGGCCGCACTCGCCGGCCGCCATTGGACCGGTTCAACGCACTGATCTCCTTTTTATATTCCATGAGCATGAACGACTGTCGATCAGCATGCGAAGCCGCCGGTTTGGACGTGCAACTCGGATTCCTGCATGCAGTACGACCTGAGCGCGCGGCGTTAGCGCTGGATTTACAGGAAGAATTTCGCTCGATCGTCTGCGACCGACTGGCCCTCACACTGATCAACCGAGGCCAGCTCACTGCCGCCGATTTTGACGAACGCGAAGGCGGTGCAGTGATGCTCGGCGACAAAGGGCGCCGCATCGTAGTCACAGCTTGGCAAGAACGAAAACAGGAAGAAGTCACCCATCCACTCACAGGAAACAAGATTCCGATTGGTCTGCTCCCTTTCATTCAGGCCCGCTTCATCGCACGCACCATACGCGGCGAGATGGAAGGCTATTTGCCTTATCTGGCAAAATAGATAATTAATGCTTATTATTGTTACCTATGATGTCTGCACCGAATCGGCTGCCGGCCGCAAGCGACTCAGACGCGTTGCAAAAGCGTGCGAAAGCGTGGGCCAGCGCGTGCAAAAATCGGTCTTCGAATGCACTGTCAACGAAATGCAGTTTGAAGAACTTGAACGCAAATTGCTGGCTGAAATCGATGTGAGGCAGGATAATCTGCGCTTCTGTCGCATCATCGAGCCTGTCAGCGTCCGTGTCAAGCAACATGGCTGCTTTCGCTCCATTGATTTTGACGGTCCGCTCATCGCCTAAGCGCGAACGGCTATCGCCGGCCAAGACGCAGGGCTTTCGCGCAATCGCTAACCCGATAATAAATATGATTTATTCATACAAAATAAAACCAATCCCCAAGAATTTATTGCTTTTTGAAGCGGGTTCGCGGGAAGATACCAAAATCTTCATTGGTAACAGCGAGTTACGGGTATAGAGCATCGCCCGGCCAAACAGTCGGGCGCGGATTGAAACCGCCGCATGATCGCCGCGAAGTCTCCGAAGTGGGGCATCGCCCGGCCAAACAGTCGGGCGCGGATTGAAACATGAGGGCGTCAAGTACGACGGTCGCATGATAAATGGCATCGCCCGGCCAAACAGTCGGGCGCGGATTGAAACCCGAACATGACGTTCATCACTGCCGTCGAATACGGCATCGCCCGGCCAAACAGTCGGGCGCGGATTGAAACAATGCTTGCCTGCAAAGCTACAACTACCGCAGAGAAGCATCGCCCGGCCAAACAGTCGGGCGCGGATTGAAACTCGGCGTCATCGTGCGCGACCGCGTGCGGATGGTGCGAGCATCGCCCGGCCAAACAGTCGGGCGCGGATTGACCCACCAGCGCGGGGCCGGTGCTGCCGAGCGAGTCCGCGCATCGCCCG
>CANFGA010000048.1 GCA_947446335.1 Oxalobacteraceae bacterium
CCAAGGCTGACATCACCGACTACATCGTCGGCTTCTATAACTGCAAGCGCATCAATTCAGCATTGGGCAATCTGTCACCCTCCGTCTACGAACGGAAAATGGCAGCACACGAACCTATCGTTGTGTCCGAAATTACTTGACCACAGCAGAATGCCATCTCCAGACTTCAATAGTAACAAATAATCGTTCAGAATCCTATCCGCCCGACTGGGTTGGCTTAGTCGGGTAGCAGCAGCGCATTCCTGCGCCGCCGCCCCCTCAGAACTGTACGTGAGAGTTTCCCCTCATACAGCTCAAGCCTTTCAAAGCCCCCGCGAGGGAGCCGGTTTCGCCACTGTCAAACCAAGGCTGTGAATCTGGGCATGGCACGTCGGATGAACCATCATCAGGTTGCTGGCCGCATTGCTGCCGCCGTCCACGCGCCGAATGATGTGATGCACATGCCACCCCGTTGCCTTCGTGATCCGTTGACCACACATGCAACATTGACCTTGTTGGTCAAACCATAAACGAATGAGCTTTTTACGACCAGCAAGGGTATTGAACATCGCCAAACCGTGGCGCTGTTCAAAGTACGGCTCCCATGCCGGATCGAAAGGATTCGCCTTCGCCTTTATTTTGATGTGCCGTCGAATCGGTACGTCGGCTGCCAGACGCAGCGTTGTCACAACCGCTTTTCCGTCCGGCCAGTAGGCGCCAGTCGCTGCGGCAAAGACCCACACGCGACTATCAGTACAATGAAAGTACCGCTGTTTGATCCAGTACTTTCCCTTGTTCGGGTGCCGGCGACAACACCATCGCCATAGCACCCGCCATATCTCGGAATCAACTTTGGCAAACACCTTCTTGGAGACGACGTGCCGATGGTAATTTGCCCATCCTTGGATCATTGGATTGAGCAGCCCGATCAGATTTTTCTGTTCGGCTGTCCAGTTGCCTTTGACGAGGGAGCGAATTTTCGTCAGGAACGCCTGTACATTCCTTTTCGACGGCGTGATCAACAGCTTGCCGCCGTATTTGCGAATGTTTTGTCCGAGGAAATCAAATCCGTCTGCTACGTGGGTGATTTTTGTCTTGGTCGGCGAGAGAGATAGTCCCCGCTCCCGCATGAAACCTTGAACCACCGGCAAGACTTCCACTTCCAGCACCTCTTTTGAAGGCCCCGTAATGATGAAGTCGTCGGCGTAGCGCACGAAATTGATTTTTGGACTGATCAGTTTGCCCGCAACATACCGTGGTTGCCCACAGCCAGTTGCCAGTCGTTGCTGCAAACCGTCCAAGGCCCAGTTCGACAGTGCGGGCGAAATGATGCCGCCTTGCGGCGTGCCAGCCTCTGTCGGAAAGCGCTGTCGATCTTCGATGTACCCTGCCTTCAGCCACTTCTGAAGGATCGCCTTGTCCATCGGGACGTGGGCGATCAGCCAGTCATGCGCAATATGATCGAAACATCCTTCGATATCGCCTTCAAGTACCCACTGCGGAGCACGCTTCGTGGCCAGATCGATAAAGCACTGTTCGATGGCGTCTCTGGTGGACCTTTCGGTACGAAATCCATAGGAATGGGAATCCGCTTTTGTTTCCGCAACGGATTCCAGCGCGAGCAAATGCAATGCCTGCATCGCCCGGTCGGCCATGCACGGAATACCGAGTGGCCGCTGCTTACCGTTGCTTTTCGGGATATAAATTCGCCGCAACGGCTGCGCCGCATACCCACGTCGGCGCATTGTTTCGATGGCCTGATACTTGGCGTTCGGCGTCGACCAGGTCACCTGATCCACGCCGGGCGTTCTACTGCCTTGATTTTCAGTCACCCGTCTGACGGCGAGTGCTTTGCCGCTGAACGAGTGGGTCAGCAGCCATTGCAAGGCATTCACCTTGCCCCAGCGGCCTTCCTGCGTTGCCTTGACGATACGCGCTTGCAGCCTTCTGACTTCTCGGTGGCACTCGGCCCAGTTGATGCCATGCCAGTGCCGCGATTGGCCGGAGGGCGCACCAGCGCAAACTGCTTGCGATGTCATCTGCTTCCCCTCCTGTGAAGGTTTTTCAAACTTTCTCGTCAAGAAAGACCCGGTCGAAGTCTGCCTGCTTTCGCATGAAGTGATGTCGCCTGACGGCTCAACTTCTGTCTGCCCGGTTACAGGGCAGCATTCGCTTGCTCGACCATCCTCTACCCGCACCTCCAACAGCGTCCCTTGCGGTTCGCCTGCCATACGGCAGAGATACGAGCTTACCGTGTTCCACACCAATTACACGAATAGCGAAGGCCCTGCCTTTCCCCCGGTGATGTCATGTCCTTGTGCCCGAAGTACGTAATCGAGCAACCCATCACTGACCGTTTGGTTCAAGCCTGTCAGCATCTTTGGCTTGTCAAAATTAACGAGGTTTATCAGCAGTTCACATATGTTGGCCATGCTCTCCAGCCTAGCGCCCCAGCCGCCTGATGCTGGCAGCAGTTGGAATCACCTCACGGCTTTTCCTTCTCTTGCGAAGGGCTTCATTGTCACGGTGGCTTCAGACCACGCCGTTGCCAGCATCGCCTGCACCGCTAGGCTACCGTTGAAGGAACAACGGGTCTCACTTCCCCCTGCGGGGCGAGACCATAATTGGTGCGACTTCACGTCGCACACGTGCTTTATTTTCCGTTTTCTGAGACGACCCCTCTAACAGAAAATAGCGGTTGCAAAAGGTTTCGTAAGACGACATAATGAAACCTTAATAAAAGAGGTGATTACATGTCCATTGCATTGAAATTATCGGATGACCTTGTTGAGATGGCCAGGCCTCACGCGGCAGCTGGGCATCGGTCCGTTCCTAAGCAAATTGAATACTGGGCGCGTCTTGGCAAAGCCATCGATGACAATCCGGAGCTGCCGTTGCAGTTCATTAAAGATACTCTGTTGGCCGCCCAAGAGGCGAAAGTAGGCCAGCTTACCCCGTATCAGTTCGGGGCTTGATAGTGCTGGCGATTCTCACCACTCCTACCTTCGCAAAGGCCGTTAAGAAGTTGCATTCCAAAGATAAGGATGTCGTGGACAAAGCCGTGCAGGCTATCGCTACTAATCCTGCAATCGGTGAAGAAAAAAAAGGCGACCTGGTAGGTATTTTTGTCTACAAGTTCAAGGTCAATAAGCAAGAGGTTTTACTGTCCTACCAACTTGATCCTGACAAGTTTTCGCCTGTCTCTGTGCTGTTGCTTAGCATAGGATCGCACGAGAATTTCTACAGCGAACTGAAACGAACGAACTAGGGAAAAATCATGTCTGCAAATGCTGCAGTTCGTGCCTGCATCGACGAGCGCATCAAGGAAGAGGCGACCGTCGTTCTGGCGGCGATGGGGCTGACTTTGTCCGATGCCTTTCGCATGATGTTGACCCGCGTCGCCCGCGAGAAGGCGTTGCCATTCGAGCCCTTGGTGCCGAACGCGACCACCACCGCGGCAATGAAGGAAGCGCGTCGTCGTGGTTTGAAGTCGTTCGCTACCGTTGAAGATTTGATGGCGGACCTCAATGTGGACGATTGAGCAGACTGGTCAGCCGAAACGTGACTGCAAACGCGACTACAAGCGCGAGGCCAAAGGCGCGCATCGGCAGACGCTGGCGAGCGATTTCATGGCTGTCATCACGGCGCTGGCGAATGACCAGCCGCTGCCCGAAAAGCAGCGCTACCATGCGCTGCCCGGCGACTAGAAGGATCACCGGGACTGTCACGTCAAGCCAGACTTGGTGTTTATTTATCGAAAGCCAGACGATTTTGCGTTGCAACTCGTTCGTCTCGGCTCGCATAACGAGCTTGGCATATGAGCAGCGGGCACACATGACACGAAAAGGACCGCCATGAAGACCAGCATCACGGATGAAGAATGGGACGAACTGTGTCCGGAGAATTTTGAGACGGCCAGACTGCTGCGTGCAGTCGATGCGGTCGACAACCTGCGTGATGACTTGAATGACACCGAAGACGGCGGTCCGCCGCAACTGCGTACCGATCTGCTGAAGCTGCATCAATTGGCGATGCTCGTGTTCAATGAAGGATCGCGCAGCAAGGTAGCCGATCTGTTCGAGTTCGCTGTTGAACTGGAAAACCAAGTGCTCGGCATGATGAGTTCGCTGGAGCAATTACAGGAAACGCTCTCACAGTTGACTGAGCTGTATCCGGAGAGCCTGTCCTAGGCGGACCTGGATGACGCTGATTGATTCCAACCCAGGCTAGTGGAACGCGGGAGGATCAACTTCAATTTGTTGTGCGTCGCATATTCTGAGATTCTGGCTTGCCACTTTGGATTCGCGTGTTGTCAAAAGCAGGCTACAAATACACCTTGCCGTACATCTCAATAGACTACCTTAAAGGTCGGACTGTCTTCCGGCCGCATTTTTCGGCGGTCGTAGATGCGCGTGGTCGCAATGTTGGCGTACCCTAGCCATTCCTGGACCTTGGCGATGTCGGCCTCGTGTTCCAGCGCGTTGGTGGCGGCTGTTGCGCGCAGTGCGTGTGGCTTGACGCCAGCGACATCGATGTTCAAGGCGGCGGCATAGCCTGCTAGAATCTTGTAGGCACCGTCGGCCGTGATCGAGGTGCGCGGATCGTCATGCCGATTGTTTTTCACGGGCCTAAACAGCGCGCCCTGAGCGTCGGCACCGTAGCCGGCCGCCTTCAGGTAGCCATCGACGACCTCGGCCGTGCCCGGGTACAGCGGCAGATAGCGCAATTTACCGTCTTTGCCCTGGATGCGCAGGTGCATCACGCCGCGCCGTCGCTGCAGATCGCCGACCGCTAACGCGCACAGTTCAGCGCGGCGCAGGCCATGGTAGAGCCACGTGGACAGAATGGCGCGATCGCGCTGGTCCTGCAGCCCGGCGGCGTACGGCCACGCCGGGTTGCGAAGATCGGATGATCGTCAGCGGGGTGCAAATTTCAGACTTGCACCCTTGATGCTCGCCGCCTCGGGTTGCGAGGCGGATTTTTCAATCCACCCATCAGATAAAAAGGGGATCGCTTGTGGCTTTCCTTGCGGCCGACTGGCGGCCGACGTCGCGGCCGACGTCGCGGCAGAGAGCGCCAACTGGGAGCAAAACAAACTCGCTCAAATGCTGCCTGATCGTGCGCGTGGGCATCAACGGCCAGTTCTGATGGCCGTTTTTCGTATCCGGCTCAAGCAATGAGGCCCGGGCGGCGCTGTTCCCATTCTTTTTGCCATGCCGCCAGGCATTCCAGTGCCATCGGCCTAGCGATGAAATAGCCCTGGGCCAGTTCGCAACCCGCACCCTGTAACCAGTGCCAGAGCGACACGTTTTCCACGCCCTCGGCCAATACCACCAAATCAAGCTGGCGCCCGAGTGCGATCGAATTTTCGACGATCGCGCGCGCCGACGGACTGGTTTCGGCCATCCGCACGAAACCGAGATCGATCTTGAGTTCGCCAAAGGGCAGTTGCTGCAGCTTTTCGAGCGACGAGTGGCCAGTGCCGAAGTCATCAATCGATAAAGTGAAGCCCTTCAGGGCCAGTCGGGTCAGGATGTCAAGCGCCATGGCCGGATCCGGCGGCACCGAGGTCTCGGTGATTTCGAACGTCAGTTTGACCTGGTCGCAACCCGACCTGGAGACGGCTTCCACCACCGCTTCGGGAAAGCGCACATCGGTCATTGCGACCGGCGGCAAATTGAGCGACAGACTACCATCAAAATCGAGCGCACAGATGACGTGGCTGCAATCGGCCAGTGCCATCGCGATCACCTTGTGCGTCAACGGCAAAGCTAGTCCACCATTTTCAGCCAGATTGATGAAGGCATCGGGGTACAGCAAGCCGTGTTGCGGATGTTGCCAGCGCACCAGTGCCTCCACCCCGACCCAGCCGCCGTCAGCCAGCCGCACCTGCGGCTGGTAATGCAGAATCAGCTCATTGTTGTCGATGCCGCGCGCCAAATCGACCAGCGTCACTACCGGCACCGCACACTGTAATGCAGACATCGGTTTTGGCTCCTGCAGCAACGCACTCAAGGCATCGGCTCGGATCGGCTTGGTTAGCACACCGGCCACGCGCAATTGCTGCAGCTCGGCCAGAGTTGCAGCCGCGCGCAGTATCGATATGCTCAGTCCGCTCACGATCACTAGGCGGCCGGCGAATTTCATCTGCGCCAGTTGCCGTATCACTTCGATGCCATCCATATCGGCCATGCCCAGATCTAGCAACAGCAGCTCGGGTTGCTGCGCCAGCAGCGTCGGCAGTGCATACCCTTCGTTGGCAGTCACGACGCGATAGCCCGCCATTTGCGCTACGTCGCCCATGAAGGCGCACAACGCAACATCATCGTCGAGTATCGCGACGCAAGGCAGCTCTTTCATGTTGTGTCGCGTCATCCTGTTACCTTTTTTTCTTGCACCAGATTTTCGGTGCGCTGTGCTTGTTCAAGGGGCTTTTTCACTTGGCTTGTTCAATCTGCTGCTTTGATCTGGCGATCCAATGTGTTGCGCACCAGTGCCGCCAGCTCAGCTTGGCGAAATGGCTTTTCGAGGATATCGCCAGTTGGTCGCTCACGACCGCGATCGGCCGCATCGGCAAAACCTGACACATACAACAAGGCCAGGGCGGGCTGTTGCGCGCGCGCCGCCTTGGCCAGGGCGAAGCCATCCATGCCCGGCATGATGACGTCGCTGATCATCAACGCGTAAGGTCGCCCAACAGCTGCAGCATCGCCCTGCGCCGCCAGCGCCGATGCCGCGCTGGTGCAAGGGGTCACTTCGTAACCGAGCATGTTCAGCCAGCTCGCCGTCACAGCCAGCAATTCGATCTCGTCATCCACGACCAGCACGCGTTCTGTTCCTTGCGCAAGTTCTGACATACTGGTGTTGCACTGCATGGCGACCTGCGTGGCCCCGACGTCGGCGGCAACAGCCCCGGCCATTGGCAACATCAGCGTCACCGTTGTGCCGTGGCCCGCTTCGCTATACAGCAGCAATTCGCCGCTGCATTGGTTGACGAAGCCATGCGCCATCGCCAGCCCTAATCCGGTGCCTCGACCGCGCTCCTTGGTCGTGAAAAACGGCAGCATCGCGTTCGCCATCACCTCCGCACTCATGCCGCTACCGGTATCGGTCACGGAAAGCGCCACATACTGGCCGGGTATCAGCATGCCGATACCATCGCTTGGCGTCACCGTGCGCATGCGCGTACTCAGCGTCAGCCGCCCGCCGTCAGGCATCGCATCGCGCGCATTGATGACCAGATTCAACAAGGTACCGGCAAGACCGCCAGAATCGATCCGTACTACCGGACCATCGGCCAGACTCATGTTGATGTCGATGTTAGCCCCTGCCGTATGGCGCAGCAGCGGCAGCAATTCGTTCAATCGCACATTCAAGTCCACCGGCTCGGCAACCACCGCTTGCGTGCGTGCCACCGACAGCAGCGCACGTGTCAGGTCGGTGCCGCGCAGCGCGGCTATCAGCGCGATATCGACTCTGGCCTTGGCTGCGCTGTCGCCATTCAGGCGATGTGCCAGCAGGTCGAGGTTGCCGATGATGACACCGAGCATGTTGTTGAAGTCGTGCGCCAGACCGCCTGTAAGCTGGCCGATTGCATCCATTTTTTGCGCTTGCGCAAGACGAAATTCGGCTTTGCATTTGTCCGAAATATCTTCCGCCACCGACAAAATCAGCATCTCGCCATTTCTTTCCACAAGTTGGCCTCTGACGCGCACCGGTACGCGGCTGCCATCAAGACGCAGGTATTCCTTTTCATACGGTCCGTAGCGTCCTGTCCGGTGCAAGATTTCGGTCTGCTCGGCATCTTGCACATGGAACTCAGGCGCACTGGTCTGCGCGTTTGACATGCCTAAAATCTGTTTGCGCGGTAATCTTAGAATGTCAGCAAAGGCAGGGTTGACTTCAATGAAGTTGCCCGAAGGTCGGCGCAGCGCGACGCCAATCGGCAACTGTTCCAGCAATTGGCGCTGGAACAAGGCTTCGGCCAGGCGTTCGGTCTCGACTTGTTTGCGTTCGGTGATGTCACGCGCAGCGCAATACATCAATCTGGTAGCGATCGACGGCGTAGCACTCCATTGCAACCAACGATAGGAACCATTCTGGCATCGGTAGCGGTTTTCGAACAAGATCAGCGGTTTGCCGGAAGAAAGTTCGCCGGCGGCAGCGAGTGTGGCTTGCAGGTCGTCGGGGTGAATCAGTTCGATGTAGGGCATCGCCAGCAACTGCGCCTTGGTGTAGCCGAGTGTCTGGGTCCAAGCCGGATTCACGTCCTTAATGGTGCCATCGAAACCGAGCGCGCAGAGCATGTCTTGCGAGAGCGAGAAAAAGCGGTTGCGCTCTTCTTCGGCCTGGATGCGCGCGGTGATATCGCGCATGGTCGTGTGCACGGCGCGTTTGCCCTGATAGTCGACCGGCACGCTCTGTATTTCAGCTTGAAATGGCGTGCCATCGAGCTTCATGCACGTTATTTGCCCGATGGGCAAGGCCGCTTTGACATCAAAGTTGGCCAGCAGCGCCATCCGTTCCAGCACGGCTTGGTGAAAAGCCGGGTCGATCGAGTCCTGAATAGCTTTGCCGATCCACTCTTGTTCTGACCGGTCGCCAGCGAACCGGACGAAAGCCGGATTCACGTACAGTACTTTCCCATCTTGATGCAGCAAGATTGAATCAGGCGAACCCTCGACCAAAATGCGATAGCTTTCCTCGCTGGCCTTCAACGATATTAGTGAGGTCTGCAGCGCTTGTGTGCGCTGGGTCAGCGCTGCAGCGCTGCATGCCATCGCCTGCGCCACGTCGGCCGCTTCGTGGAAGTAAACTCTGGAAATACGAGGCAACTGCCCGGTCCCCATTGCACTTGCGTACACCTTCAGCGCCTGCACTGAGCGGGCGATCCTGCCGCCCATGAACCATGCCAGCACGGTGCCGGCGCCGAACAGCACGGCGATGCCCAATCCAAAAAAGGCGAGGGTGAGCATCAATTGCGCTTCCAGGCTACTGCTGGGAATGAAGGTCGCCACGGTCCAGCCTGACAATACCGAGCGGCTGTAAAGCGTCAGCGATGGAATGCCATCGATCGTCGTGAGTTCAAACATGCCCTCGGATGCCGGCGCACGCATGCGCTCGATGAACGCCTCTGTTGCTCGGGTGCCTACGAATTGCTCAGGCTTGTGCGTGCGCGCCACAATGGCGCCACTGGTATCGACGATGCCAGCGATCCATTCTGGCGGTAATTGTTGATTATTCAGTATCCGGGTCAGTTGTTGGGAAGGAATACCGACACTAACGACATAGGCTACCTTGCCGTTGATAAACGCTGGGACACTGACGGAAATCACATGTCGGCGCGTCAATGCGCTGAAAAACAAGCTGGAAATGGCTGGCTTTCCGGTCGCAATGACGCGACGAATATGCTCAAGGTCGCCAAACATCGGTAGCGCTGCGCCAAACTGGCCTTTGGTATTGATGATCTGCTGTCCGCTGGCATTGCTGACGATCACAGTTCTGCCGACGTTTCTCATTTCCAGCAATTCCTTGGCACGGACATGAAAACCGGCCCAGTCACTGCTGCGGAGATAGGACGAGGTCGCGAGAATTTCTGCGATAGTCTGGGCGTCTTCCAATTGGTCATCGATCGCCAGGGTGAGCGCATGGGTGATCTGGAGCGTTCCATTCTGGAGCGTGGCGCGACCGTCCTGATAAAGATAGAACACCAGAGCGCCGATGCCGATCGCCGCTGGCAGCAAACAGGCAACGACGATCCAGATCAGCATAGCGCGCACGGATGGCAGCGACGCTGGATGGCGCGCTGTTTTTCCAGGGCCAGTCGACTCCGTTCCGCGATCCTGGATTTCAGGCATTTCTTTCTGATGTATTCTCATGTGCTCGGTAGTTGTCAACTTAGATGTCGTGTTCGGGTACTGCATATGCCAATATTCGGTGCGCGGCGATGGCAAGTCCGGTTTGCCGAAGGCAATGCTCGACTATTTCACCAGCGTCCTACTTGTACGGCGAGCATGCTGAGATATGAATCGGATCACATTAAAATGATTAAAATAAAGAAAATTTAATTTCCACATGGAAATTAAATTGACATAAAACACGCATCATAATCTATCCAAAAATAACGTGTTCAGGTATTACGTATGGTGCTCGATAGAGTTGCCGAGGGTTCATTGCAGCAGCTATTTTTGGCAGGTTGCGTTTCAAATCCGTCGTGCATGACATCAAAGGGGAAAAACAGGGCCTTCGCTGTACGTGTCATTGTTGTGGAACACGGCAAGCCCGTATCCCTGCTTGGCGACAGGCAAACCACGAGGGACGCTGTTGGAGGTGCGGGTAGTGGATGGTCGATAAAGCGAATGCTTACTTGTAACGGGCAACATCAGATTGTTTGGCAAACATGGTGTCGGCCATGGCTGCGCTTGCCGTCGGCAAGATGGCGATCATGGAAGGTAAGATGGACGAAGCTTCACTGAAAATTTTTTAGTTTAAGCTGACAACTACCGGTTGCTCATTGCGGGGCACAATTTGTGTAAGCCAGACTATCCCATTCATTTCATTGCCGTATTTTTTCCATGTTGACCATTTTTGCCATTACCTTTCCCTTTTTTGCGTTAGTACTGTGTGGTTACCTGGCTGTCAGGCGTGCTATCTTGCCGCAGGTGGCGATCCCTGGCCTTAACAGCTTTATTCTGTATTTTGCACTACCATGCATGTTGTACCGTTTCGGCGCCAGTACGCCGATAGTGCAACTGTTTGATGTCGGCGTGTTCACAGTTTACTTGTTAAGCGCGCTGATCATGGTCGGCGTGACGATGGCATCCACCCTGAGCCATCGGATCGACTGGAACAATGCCGCGTTTGGCGCGCTGGTGGCGGCCTTTCCGAATACCGGTTTCATGGGCGTGCCGCTGCTGCTCGCTTTGCTTGGACCAGGCTCGTCCGGACCGGTGATCGTGGCACTCATGATTGATATGATCATCACCAGCTCCCTTTGCATTGCCTTGTCTCGCATTAGCAGCGCCGACTCTCAGGGCGACCGGACAGCCATGCTAAACGCCCTAAAAGGAATGCTTGGCAATCCCCTGCCTTGGGCTATCGTAATAGGTGCGCTGGCATCGGGGCTCGGGCTCGCCTTGCCTAAACCGCTCATACAAACCATCGGTCTGCTAGCCGACGCGGCATCACCGGTGGCCTTATTTACCATCGGCGCCATGCTGGCGCGTTCACAGATGAACAGCGCCGATGTCTCGCCAGTGGGCGAGTATGTGCCAATCGCGCTTAAAAAACTTATTTTGCACCCCCTACTGGTGTTTTGCATCGGGCATGGAGCCATTGCCGTGGGCTTGCCACTCGATCCGTTCGCTCTGAACGTGATCATATTGGTCGCCTGTCTGCCCAGCGCCAGTAATGTATCCCTATTGTCGGAACGCTTTGGCGCCAACACCGGCCGCATTGCCCGCATTATTCTAGTCTCGACCGCACTGTCGTTTCTAACATTTTCCACCGCTGTGCTCGTATTAACCTGATTGAGCTTGGGCATGTGCAGGTAGGCAATGGTCCCATAGTTTTTGAATGCACAAAAACTTCTACACTGTGCGTGGGGCCGCTAAATCAGCAGTCTGGGTCGATTCCGCGCCAGCGTCAACAAACACCTTCATGGTGCTCTGCCACTTGGCAGGATTGCGACATTAAATACGCTCAAAAGATTGTCGTAGTCCGGGTGGTCAATCAGCCTGGTGACCGTGTTTTCCAGTTTGACCTCGGAGCGCTCGAACAGGACAACAGCCAGACCGGTGTTCATCTGCCGGCTCACGTACATAATGCCGTCCAAGTCGGGCAGCTGGGCATGCAGCGCGCTGCTGACGGCCATGGAGTCGGTGTAGTCGCTTGATGAGCACAGGTCGTTATTAAGTCCAAGCGCTTTCA
>CANFGA010000049.1 GCA_947446335.1 Oxalobacteraceae bacterium
CGATCCCGCCATGCGGCGATGTGCATGCCGGACAGCGCCGACATGCGCTCGAGGCAAATGGGATCGCGCAGCAAGGCGTTGATCTTGATCGCTTCGATACTGGCACCTTTCTTTGCAGGTGTCACCTCGGCAAGGTAGCGCCGCAGCACATCGCCCAAAGTGGATCGTTCCGCCGCAGCCGAATCGCGCCATGCGCCCCGGTCCATGTCGCGTTCGATCATCCTGGCCCATCGCTGCGCATCCGATTTTTTTTCGAACGTCTTGGTCTGGCTTGGAAAACCACGCCGACGAATCAGTGCCTGAAATGCGTACTCGCCACGCTTTAAAATCGATGCCATCACAGTCTCCATGAGAAAAGGTCTCATGGACTATCCATCCAGTGGGAAGCGCAAAAAATTGCAGCAAAATTGCAGCATTAATTGCAAAACAGGCCTGGAAGCCGCACCAGCGCTCACGCTTCGACAGCATTCATAATGCTGGGGTCGGTGGTTCAAGTCCACCTATCACCACCAAAATTGCATAAGCCGTTGATTCGAAAGGATCAGCGGCTTTTTGCTGTGCGCCTTGCCGGTCTGACTTCGATAAGCTTGGAACGCGCCCTCCCACAGACATGCCATCGACGCAGCAAGTGCACCACATCACCGCTGGCGCGCCTTGGCCGCTGCTGCCGGCACCATACCCACTGGCCGCAGCAGTTTTTCAGCCGTCGCCAGCGTCGGACTCGATACTTCGCGCTCGACATCCTGCAATGTCCGCGCCGACACGCCGCACAGCTTGGCGTACTCCGCGATCGTCAGGCGCAAGCTGGCGCGGATCTTCCTGATCACGGCAGGAATCGGCATGCCAGGGTCGGCCGCAAGTTCCTCGGACAATACGCGCCGCGCATGCAGTTCCTCGGCTGGCGACAATGGGTTGAAGCGTTTGTCCATCTATAGCTGCTCCAATTGCGTGCGAACATGCTCGATCGTCTTTTGCAAGGGCGTCAGGAACTGTTCGTCTATACCCAGCGCCAGCGCATCGACAAACAACGTCTCCAGCGGCGCCGCCATCATTTGGACGCTCGCTGACACGCGGGCATGGTCCACCTTCGCAGCAGCGCAAGCCTGAGCGATAGCGCTGGCCCAATCGGGCGAGCCGCCATCATCATATTGCCATCGGATGCGTCTTGCGATGCCATCCGGATGCAGCCACATCGGTGCGAAGTCAAATAATGGCGTGAGGGAAATGGTGCCGTCGGGTTTACGCTGAATGGCTGTGTTGCGAGCATGATTGTCCTTGTTTCCAAGGGCGATGTTGGCGATGTCGCGCTTGACGTATTCGATGATCGCTTTGACCGGATCGGTCGCCACTTCGCCGAGTCGCCGGCAAACGTCATTGTGCGACGGAGCGGCGCCGAATCCGCCAATGCCGCACAGCGAAGCGATGCTTTCCTGTCCATGGCGGATCACTCGGCCGGCGCCCACTTCCCGGTCAAAACGCGGTATGAACAAGGCGCGCTCGCGCAAAGTCAGGTCGGCGTGCACGTCGAGTCCAAGCCCGCGTGCAAGTTGCATGTACGGCGCTTCCAGATGCAAAATATTGGCCAGCGATGCATCTGTACCCCGCCCAAACTTGACGATGTAGTGCTGCTGCGCCTGCTCGTCCGGCAGCGTGTGGTCCAGGTAAAAAAGCCCGTCGTGCGCCCGTGTCAGCAGAATCTTCGGCCACTCGCCCTGAATACCCGAAGATCCGGCGAGAAATAGCCCGTTTTGCGCCAGGTATTCATTGAAGTCGCCGGCCCGGGATGCGATTTCCGCCATCGTGAACCCGCGCATCGTTGTACCTGTTCGCGTGCTCACCCACTCGTGCGCTTCCTTGACGCGGATGTTGCCTATCGGATTGCCGGCCCCTGCGCACAACAGCGCCCAGTCGGCGGCGGGGCCGGCAGCTTCGTCGCGCTCCAGTTGCTTCAACAATTCAATTCTTCCGTAGCCCTGGGGCAGCAAATCAACCAGGAACGGCGGCCAGGTTTCGGTCGGATAAGTGCTCAAGCCGACAGGAACGTTCACCGACAGCGCTGCCGCATCGACTCTGTCCCAATAAGCAATCGCATAGCTCGGCAGATAGATCAAAAAAGTGGCAGCGCCAATCCCGCGCCCGATGTCGCCAGTCAAGTCGAGCCCCGCCACGTCGCGCCAAGCGTCATCGATGAAGATCTGGAGTATGCAGGTAGCGGGACTCATATAAGCAGCATGCTATCACTAATAAGGCAATATGGCATCTCATTAGTGATAGATTAGCGTGCAATTATGGCTACGCACAAGCAGATGATTGATCGTTGTGGCCGGGTGAAGGACCGTACCACGAGGCATGAAACACTTGCTCAACGGCGTGACGACCACCCGCACCGGAAAAATTTTTGCGGGTACCAGTGCGGGTATCAGCCGTTTTAAAATTTTGAAAAGCCTTGATTCATGCGGGTTACAAGGCCTTGTTCAAGTCCGCCTATCTCAAAACTGCACGCCGCGTGTCAGCGCACCATCGACGACGAGATTGGTGCCGGTGATGAAACTCGCTGCGGGGCTGCACAGGAACACGACGGCGTTCGCCATTTCCTGCGGCGTGCCCATGCGGCCGGTCGGGTTCAGGGCCAGCGACTCCTTGTACAACTGCGGATTGCCCTGCTCGATTTTTTCCCATACGCCGCCGGCAAAATAGGTATTACCGGGAGAAATGGTATTGGCCCGGATGCCCTTGCCCGCCAACTGGAATGCCAGCCCCTGTACGTAATGAATGATGGCGGCCTTGAAGGCGCCATAAGGACCGCAGGTAAAATCTATTTCGCGCCCCGACACGCTGGCCACGGCCAAGATGGCGGCGTGGGCACTGCGCTCCAGGCTCGGCATGGCGGCATCGACGAGGCGCACCGTTCCCATCATGTCCACTGCATAGCCGGCGTTCCAGGCGGCTTCATCGCTGGCCACGGCCAGCGCGCTGACGTTGGCAACGACAATATCGATGCCCCCCATGCGCTCGGAGCTCGCTGTCACCCACGCCTTGAGTGCGCCCGCATCGGCAACATCGACCACGCTGCCCAGCGCATTCGCGCCGGCAGCCACCAGATCCGTCGTCGCCTGCGCCACTTCGTCGCCATTGCGCGCGCAAAAGCACACTTGCGCACCTTCCGCGATCAGCGTTTCGACGATGGCGCGCCCGATCCCGCGCGTGCCACCGGTGACGATGGCCCGCAAGCCGTTGATTTGAAGATCCATGGATTTTTCCTTTGTCGTGGTGGTTGAATATTGATTGTTGCGCGAATATTCATCGCGGCTTCAATCTTCATTGCTGCCTGGAGATCGCTTCAAGCCGCTGCCGGCAACTTCGCTGCGCCTGCCTTCAGTCATTCATCTTTTTCATCTTGATGTTCAGTACCTGATTCAAGATCTTGTCTGCATTCACGATGTCGCGCGCGGCATCTTCGATCGGCAGACGGCATGTCATCGCTTGCGAGCGCAGCAATTCGTAAGCGTCGCTTTCGGACAACTGATGCATGCGCATGAAGATGTGTTTTGCATCATCGACAAAATGGGCATGCGCCATCTTGCTTTCCATCCTGGCCAATCGCTCGGCGCTTTTCTTGTACTGTTTTGCATGATGCAAGGCCATGATCAATGCCGTGAGCAAGCCATTGGCATGGATGGGCGCGGTCAGCATCCCCATCACGCCGATGCGCAATGCCTCGTCGATGATGGTCGGGCTCTCGAAACTGGTCACCGAAATGATCGGTGGCGGATGTTGATGCAGCCAACGGTAGTTGATCTCTTGCACGTCCGGCAAGATCGCAAGAAATACCAAGTCGATGCCTGTCCTTATGTCCTGCGGCGGTGGCCACTCCATGTCGACATTGGCGCCGATGCGCCGCAACTGGCCCAAGAGCGTCAAGCCGTCGCCATCTTGCGGATGCAATAGCAGTACGCGGGGTTTTTTTGACAGAATGGCCCTGGTGATGCTGGCCGTTTTGCGTGATCCAGTATCTGCCATTCAGCCGACCTCGCTGCTGGCTTCGGTTTCTTCATCGCCCCAATGGTGGTGCACCATATATGGATCAGGATTCACCCTTTCCAGCGCTTCCTGGACGATCGTAAACTGCCCATTTTCATTGGCCCGGCCTATCCTCGGATACAAGCACGCATGATGATTCGATGGATCGATCCGCACCCGTCCCTGAGGGGCCTCGATTTCAGAACCCAGCAGGCAGGGCACGATGTGGCGCAACTGGTCCGACTCGGCATTGCGGTAAGCCTTGGCCAGCAAATGCATCGCAAAGTAGGAGGCTTCCCAGTTCATGTTGGGCACCGCGAATTGGCCGTAACGGCTGGCAAAAAACCGCTCCAGCGTGCTGCGGTTGAGCGCCGAATCGACACTTTGAAAATAGGGAGAAGACGTGAAGTGGCCACAGGCAGCCCCCGCGCCCATCAGATCGATTTCTGCCTCCGAAGTATTGAGGCTGGCAATGGGCATGACTGCAGGATCAAGGCCGGCGCGATGATAAGCCTCGTACAGGTAAGGCACGGCATCGCCGATCAGGGTACAAAAAATGAAGTCAGGTTTCTTTTGCCGTATGTCGGTCAGCACGGCGTCGATCGCATCGCGGTTCGCATGCAAACTGACATAGCGCTCGCCCAGAATGGCCCGGTCAGGATGCAGCGCCATCAGCGACTGCATCGTGCGGTTGGTTTCATAAGGGTAGACATAGCGCGATCCGACCATGTAGACGCGCGCACCAAAATGCGATGCCATGTAACTGGCCAGTTGCGCAATGTTCTGGTTTGGTGCAGCACCGGTATAAATGATATTTTCCGAAAACTCGAATCCTTCATATTGTTCAGGATAGATCAGCAACTTGTTGTACTTTTCAACCACAGGCAACATCGCCTTGCGACTGCTCGATGTATACCCGCCAAAAGCGACATCGATGCCATCGTCGACGATCAAGCGTTCCAGCAGGGCCTTGTAGCGCGCCGTGTCGGACTGCGGATCGTGATGCACCGCGACCAGTTCGCGCCCGTCGACGCCGCCAAGCCCGTTGATTTCATCGATGGCGAACAAGGCGCCATACAGTTGCGACGATTCCTGGCGTGAAGTGACTCCCGTCTTGGAAAATAGCAAACCGATGCGCAGCGGATCTTTTGTTGTCATGTCGTCTTACAAAGCAATAAACACACCAGAGAGAACAGGCTTGATCCTGTTGGCCCTGGCGTCAGTGCTGGCACCGAGATTTATGGCGCCAGGAATTTTTTCGTGATGGCCGCGCCGACCGTGTATTTGGGATCGACGAAATTGCCCAACCGGACCCGGCCACATTGGCTCAGCAGCATATAGGCATCCCATTGGTCAAACCCGTAATCCTTGGCCATCCAGCGGATCAGTTCGCGATAGGCAATGCGCGTCGCATCTTCCAAAGGCCGGGCGCTGCCGATGCCCATGATCATGTCCTCGGTTTCCAGGCGCGGCCAGTCGATGGCCCAATTCTTGATCAAGTCAACGCGGATCGTCGTGATGCTCGCGTACTCGACGGCGACACCGCAGACCTCGCCATCGCCTTGGCACGCATGTGCATCGCCGATGAAGAGCCGGGCGCCCTTCGAGCGCACCGGCAGATAGGTGATGCTGCCCGGCCCCATGTCAGGCAAGTCCATGTTGCCGCCATGCGTATCGGGTGTCAGCGAATTGATCGAATCGATTTCCGGCGACAGGCTCAGCGTGCCGATATGCGGCTTGTAGTCAAGGGTCGTGCGCTTGCTCCAGTACACATAATCGGTATCGATCTTGACCCGTTTGACTTTTTCCGGCAACGGCTCGTTCAGCATCGCGGTGTGAAACGTGCCCGTCAGCGCGCCAAACTCGGGGATCATGCAACAGACGCCGTGCGGGTCATGGCCGCGTGGCAACATGCTTTCGATGTACACCGCCACCACATCGCCTTTTTCAGCGCCATCGATCATGATCGGGCCGTTTTGCGGGTTCAAAAACGGCATTTTCAGCAGTTTGGACGGCGAATCCTGCTCCGATGTGATGGCGCCATCGAACGCGTCGCGGGTATCGATGACGATCCGGTCGCCCGGTTGCACGTGCATCACCGGTTCCGAATAAGGACCGATCGTGTAATGAAACACCTTTTGCAATTCTTCGGTCAAATGATGCAACACCGGTTCGCGCTTGGCGCCAACGCCGCGTTGCGCCATGATGGAATCTGCCAGCCATTTCATATTCATCTGTTGATCTCCTTTTGCTGCACTTACACCGCCAGATGGCGGCGCATCAATGTCTCGTCCTTCAGTTGCTCACGGCTCAAGTGTTCGACCACGGCCCCCTTGTCCATCACGCAGCAACGCGTTGCTGCCATCTCGACCATGGTCATGTTTTGCTCGACCAGCAAGATTCCCAGCCCGAGCGACTGCGATATTTCTGTCAGTTTTTCAGCGATCGATTGCACGATCGATGGCTGCACTCCTTCCGATGGTTCGTCCAGCAACAGCACCCTTGGACGCCCGACCAGCGCACGCGCAATCGCCAGTTGCTGCTGCTCGCCGCCGCTCATCGTGCCCGCCTTCTGGCGCAACTTCGCACGCAATACCGGGAAGAAAGACAGCACCATCTCCATCTCGCCAGCCGCTGCCGTCTTCAAAACCTGCAGTCCCACCTTCAGATTTTCCTCGACGCTCAATCCCTGAAAAATTTCTCTGCCTTGTGGAACATAACCCAAACCGGCGCGGGCCCTGCGTTCTGGTGCCAGCCCCCCGATTGACTGACCATCGAGCTCGATAGCACCAGCGTCAGTCTTCAATATGCCGATCAGGGTTTTCATCAAGGTCGTCTTGCCAACGCCATTGCGACCGATGATGGCAACGACCTCGGACTTTTCCAGCATCAAAGTGACGCCATTGAGCACGCGGCTCCCGCTGTAACCGGATTCAAGCGCATTCACTGTCAGCAATGCCGTAGCCATCATTTCTTCCCCAAATAGATCTCGGCGACATCGTCGCGCTCCAGCACTGCATTCAAGGTACCATCGGCGAACACCAGGCCGCGATGCAGCACGGTCACCCTGGTGGCGACCTGGCGGACAAAGTCCATGTCGTGTTCAACGATCATCATCGTCAATCCCTGCTGCTTCAAGCGTTGCAGCAATTGCCCGGTATGTTCGGTTTCCTCTATCGACAAGCCTGCCACTGGCTCATCGAGCAGCAAGATGCGCGGCTTCAATGCCACCGCCATCGCCATTTCCAGCCACTGTTTTTTGCCATGCGAAAGCGTGCCCGCCAGGCGCTTGCATTCATCGCTCAGCTTGAACAGTTCCAGCAAGCGCATCAATTCATCGGCCCGCTCGGCGCTCGGCAATACGCGCTGCAATACCAATTGCAGATGCTCGCTCACTGTCAGCGCCGGGAAAATGCCCGGTATCTGGAACTTGATGCTCATGCCGGCAGCCACGCGCTGGTAAGGCAGCAAGCGCGAGATATCCGTGCCGTCAAGATGGATCGCTCCCCGGCTTGGCGCATGTTCGCCGATCAGCAGTTTAAAGAACGTGCTTTTGCCGGCGCCATTGGGGCCGATGACGCAGCGCGTCTCGCCACGCTCGATCTGAAAATCGATGCCATTGATGACATGGGCGCCACCAAAATTCTTGTACAAGCCGTGGGTTGCAAGAAGAATGTCCATCTCATTTGCCCCTTGCCGAGCGGCCAGGCAGCCGACTGATCAACTTCGACAACCATGCTGCCAGCGATGGCAACAGCCCTTGCGGTGCCGCCATGACAACAAACAGCAAGATGGCGCCCATGATGACGAGCGCATATTGACTGCCCTGCACCACCAGTTCTTGCGACAGGATCAATAGTGCCAGCGTTGCGATGATCACGCCGGGCAAGCTCTTGCGTCCGCCGGTAGCGACCCAGATGATCGGCATCGCTGCAGCGGTCAAGCCCATCGATGACGGCGTGATATAAGAGCCCCAGGCGGTGTACAAGATGCCGGACAAGCCGCCCAGCGTGCTGCCAAAAATAAAAATGGCGAGCTGGTAACGGCGGATGTCGATGCCCAGCATTTCGGCCCGGTGCGGATTTTCCCTGATCGCTTCCAAGGTCAAGCCAAACGACGAGCTCAGCAACATGCGCGTGCCCAGATACACCAGGCCCAGCATGGTCAGCGCCAGAAAATAGAAATTGCGCCCTTCCAGCAAGATCGGCTCGCCACCAAAACCGGGCAGCGCGAGCGACGGCATCATCGACATGCCGTTGAAGCCGTTGAGCCTGGCCTCGCCGATGACCCATTGCGGCCCGGCTGTTTGCGCCATGAAAGTTTCAAAGACCAGCGTCACCGACAGCGTGACAATGCCGATGAAGACATCCTTGATCCCGCCGTAAAAAATCATGTAGCCAAGCAGCGCCGCTGCCAGCATGCAGATCGCCAGCGCAATCACGACACCGGCCCAGGTCACGCCCGGTGCCGAGCCAAAATTGATCGTGAAGACGCCGTAAGCATAGCCCGCCAAGCCAAAAAAAGCGGTCTGACCAAACGACAAAATGCCGCCATAGCCCCACATCGCCGACAAGCCGAGCGCGGCAAACGTCCACACCAGGCAATAGCCGAGATTGGCGATCGTCGCATCGCTGAGCCATGCAGGCAAGAAAAAAGCAGCGCAAATGATCAACAAGGTTGAGTCGAACTGCCGCGGCAGCATGCGAAAAAATCCGGTCCGGATCGGTATTGGTGACTGCACATGAAACTCCGGTTACCTGCGATTAAACAAATTGCCCATGCCTTGCGGCAGCACTCGTATCACCACGATGACGGTCAACAGCAAACCGATCTGGCCGGTCAGTTGCCCATAGCCTGCCGACAGGCCGCTCTGGATCAAGCCCAGCACCGCCGCTGCCGGAAAAATGCCTTGTAATACATTGGCGCCGCTAGTGACGACGGTGACGAAGGCAGGCACGATGAAGCCGCTGCCCATCGTCGGCACGGCCGTGATCGTCGGCGCATAAATGGCCCCGGCCAGACCGGCCAGGCCGGCGCCGAGCGCAAATGTCAGCGTGTGGATGTGCGAGGTGCGCAGACCCAGGCAGCGCGCCATCTGTGGATTTTGTATCGTGGCCCTGGCGTAAATGCCGTAATCGGTGCGGAAAAACAGCCAGTACAGCGCCGCCAGCACTCCAAGGGCAAGCAATGGCAACAGCGCGCGGTAGGTCGAGAATGAATACTCGCCGACGTTGAAAAACTGGAACGGTGTCGACAAGCCTTCGATCGATGGCCCGGCAAAGATGAGCATCATCTGTTGCACGATCAGGCTCACCGCCCAGGTGGCAACGATAGAGTCGAACAGGCGGTCATACAGATGGCGCACGATCAGACGCTCGAGTATGGCGCCGGCGAGCGCGGCAGCGAAGGCGCCCAGCAGCATCGCCAGTGGCAACGGCACGCCGGCCTTGGCCGTGATGATCGTGACATAGGCGCCGCACATGACAAACTCGCCATGCGCAAGGTTGATCACGCCCATCATGCCGAAAATGACGGCCAGCCCGAGACAGGCGAGCGTCAGGTAAGCAAATGCATCACCGAACTGATAAACATACGAATAAACGGTTGCCAATAGTGTCATCATGGAACTCTCGAAAACCAGAAGCCAGTTCGCGTTTCAGCGCTGGCCCCTGTCCAACAATAAGACGATCAGGGATCAGTTTTTCTTCGGAGGATTCGATGGCGTGTACTGCGAATAATCATTTTTCGCAGGCAAGTTGCAACCGGCTTCAGCGAGCCAATACGGCTTGACGTCGCTCCACACTTTCGGAAACTTGATCGAATGGTCGGCCTGTACTTGCGCGAGATAAATGGTGTGGCTCTGGTGATGGCTCTTCGGATCGATACAGACTTTTCCGGATGGACCATCGGTGCAGATTTCGCCGCTTTCCAGTGCCTTGCGCACCGCAGGCATGGCTGCACTCTTCGCTTTTTCTACAGCAGCCTTGTACAAGTAGACGGCGTTATAGGCGTTGGCCGCTTCCTGTGAAATGTAGGGTTCCTTGGGAAACTTTGCCCTGAAATTTTTCTTGAACAGATTGCTCGCCGGCGTATCGACTTCCTCGATGTAGTTGGTGGTGACGTACATGTCCTTGAGCGCCGGGGCCTTGAAGCGCTTGTGCTCGTAAGCCTGGCCGACTTGCACCGAACTGCCCATCGGCAGGTTCAGATTGGCCGCAGTTTGCTGTTCAAAATAGGCCGATTGAATATTGCCGACCAACAGCGTCATCACGAAATCGGGTTTGGCTTTTTGTATGTTTTGAATGGTCTGGCCAAACTGCGACACGCTCAGCGGAATGAATTCCTCGCCGACCATGGTGCCGCCGTTTTCCTTGACAATGCGGCGCACCCATTCGGCGGAAATCTGGCCGAAGTTATAGTCGGCGGCAATCGTATAGACTTTTTTGCCGTATTTTTCCATCAGCCATGGCACCAGCGTTGCGAACTGCTGCTCAGGCACCGCCCCGGTGACGAAAACGTTCGAATCACAGACGCCACCTTCGTATTGATTATTGTAAAAATAAAGCTGCTTGGCACGGTCCATGATCGGCCGGATCGCTTCACGCGACGCACTCGAAAAGGCACCAAAAATGACATCCGGCTTGTCGACATTGACCAGGCGGCGCGCCAATTCCTGGAACTTGGTATTGTCGGACTGCGTATCGTAATGAATCAGTTTGATCGGGCGCCCCATCACGCCGCCTTTGGCATTGATTTCCTCGACCGCCAACTGGGTCGCATGAATCTTGGGCAGCACGGCCAGCGCGAAGTTGCCTGAGCCATCTTCGAGCAGCCCCAGTTTGATCGGATCGGCAGCGATCGCCGAGAGGGAAATCGGCAGCGACAACAGGCAACCGAGCACGATCTTTTCTAGCGGGTTCATGAGTTTCCTTTTATTAATCAATGGGACATGAGGCAATCGGATGCAAAGCAAACAGCCATAAAAAAAGCCAGGCGCGAGCGTGGGCTCGTGTCTGGCTTTTTTGCCGGATCCTTGTGTCGACAGCGGTGGCGATCACAGGGAGTTCGTTTTTTAATAATAGGCAATGCATTGCCTACTGTCAACGATTAATTATATATGGCCAACTTCTGTCGCTCTTTGATCCGGCCTGCGCCCGCTGATGCCAGACGCTTGATGTCACGGAGTCAACTAAGTCAGCTGCAAGATCCAGTAGCGGGCCAGATCGGCGGCGCCGTCCGTGCCGCGCACGGTCTTCAGGATCGCGATTGCATTGGCCTTCTTGCCGGCCAGAAAATACGCGATGCCAAGATGCAATTTGGCATCGTCAGAGTACTTCATGCCATCCATTTTCAGGGCCTGGGTCATCAGCGCCAGACCTTTTTCGGGCTGGCCTTCGGATAGCAATGCGAAGCCGCGCGCGGCCAGCGCATCGGCATCCTTGCTCTTGAGCAGTTCGGCCTCGATGGCTGGCGCGTTCTTGGCATTCTCGGCTTGATTCTTCAGCGCCAGATCCTTCAGGCGCTGATGGCGTGCAGCATCAGTGCCGGTGCCCAGCACGCCGGCCTTGTAGCCTTGCGCCATCACCTTCAGCGTTTCGGCTGGGTTGCCGGCGAGCAAAGCGAGTTGGCCCATTTCCATGAATTCGCCCGGCTTGGTGATCAAGCCATTCGATAGCTTCAGGCGCTGCACATCGAGGCTGAGCCTGCTGGAAAAGCCGGGCTTGCCGGACACGCGGTTGAGCAAGTCGGCCCAGTAACTGGCCTTCGGATAGCTGCCGGCCAGCTTTTCGAGCGTGGTCACATAGCCGGCCTTGTCGTTCTGCTTGAGCAA
>CANFGA010000050.1 GCA_947446335.1 Oxalobacteraceae bacterium
GGTTGGGCGTCGTGCGTGCTTTCCGTCAGCCAATTGACTCTTTGAAATAGGCAAGCAACCGCTGCGCGCGGTTTGCATTCTCAAAGTACTCGCGCGCACTAATGTTCGGATCCATAAATTGACTAAATCCAGGTTGACTGAGGATGCCTGGGTCGTCAAGGTCGCGCCATGCCATCGACCAGCGAGGAAACATGCGTTCGGTCGAATCAGACCTCTGCAGTACGGTTACCGCCCAGTGTCTCGAATCGTTGCAGATTGACGAGAATATGCGTCCTACGGCGTCTTCCGATCCTTCAAGCAATTGCATGAAATTGCCAGATTTGTACAACAGCAAACCGGTGACTCTTTCGCGTTCGTTCTTGCGGCAGACACTGGCCAACAACTCATTCAGCTGCTTCGTCGTAAATGGCTCGCGAGCCGAACTGATATATAGTAGTGAGTGCATGAAGTCTCGATAGGGTGGCGGCATCTCTATATCGGTCGATTTGTGCTGATACTTGAGGTGTCACGGTTACGGAGGTTGATGGCGCGACGCATCCGTCTCACGACGCCCAACGTTCAAAGTGACTGGCTGCGAGGGGGCAGCGACCAATCCGGATTTTTTGCTCAAGTCCGGCCTGATCGTCGATCCGACGCTAGCGCCAGCGCTGCGTGACTACCTTGACCACCGACTGCCGGGAACCGGGCCATCACTGCCATCGCTATCGGACCGGGTCGCGTTTGAAAAATCCGAGTGGCTGCCCGAGTCACGACAAGCCGCGCCGCAGGCAGAACTGATCCGCTACTTCGCTTATCTGGATCGCATCGGTTTTCCTAAACCGTCAGTTGCGGCCACAGTGTCGGTGAGTGTGTTGAAAGAACCGAATGCCTGCTACGAGTCGACCACGAACCGGATTGTGATTGACCACCGCCTGGCGGGCGACATCTGGGTCGCCATTGACAGGAGCATCGACAATGGCAGCGTTCTTGGCGCGGCCGGTCCCGGAAAATCGGGAAATTTTCTTAATCATGTAGATCACCGTGTGGCTAGCATCTGCGGCAAAAAAGTGTGACGAAGGTGACGATCGCACTGTACCCAAACATATCGTGACATCGAGACGATGGCTCGAGTTCGAACTTCCCTGTTCGGCTGGCAGTGCTTGGCGCTATCCAGCCTTTTCTTCCCAAAAAAGATCACGTTTTTCGCAAGCGATCGGGCACGCTCACCGGAATACGCACTGCGCCTGGCCAAGGTGATCGGTGCCGAAATCGTTGCGCGCAAGCTCAAGCAATGGGGCGCCTCACACCTTCGAAAATGGCAGCAAGCGTCATTGCTGATATTCTGACTGAAAAAATGGCGTTCGAATCTGCGAGGAATTAAAGATTGGTAACGCAAATTTTGTATCTCGCCATGCGCAGTTCCGAATTGATTCCCCCTTTGTAAAATGAGTAACTTTTGAACCGATATCCATTCCAAATTTTATCTTTCGTGATCGCCGCGCTGGTCTGCGCCGTGCTCGCATCCGCAATTCAAACTCAGGTCAACATTGCAGAAATAACGCAACTGGGCGTGCAAACGTCGATGGCGCAAAACCTCCTGGTCACAGCCGAAGACATGGTGCGATTTGGTCCGGTAATGACTGGAATCTCTGCCGCAGGCATCTTGATCGCTGTCGTCCTGATGACGTTGTTGCGCAAGGTTGCACCGGCACCGCAATTCGTTCTGTTTTCCGTCTTTGGCTGGATCGGACTATGGGTCGCATTCAAGCTGTTGGGACTCGCGACACCAATGAGCGCGCTGGTCTCGGCAACGCGAGAGTTGTTCGATCTCGCCCTCATCTGCCTGGCAGGGACAAGCGGTGCTCTCTTTTACTTGTGGCATGCGCGACGTTTGGCGCTCGCAGGAAATACGTCAAAAAAAACCAAATGGGCAAGGGGAGCCTGCTCGCTATTTCTACTGCTTCTTCCTGCGGCATCGTTCGCCATCATGGCACCGGATGGTCCACCTGCCATTCCCAAAGTCAGCACGGCTGATTACGTGGTTGAAACCATTGCCGACAAGCTCGATCGCCCATGGTCAATTGCTACTCTCCCGGATGGTCGTCATCTCGTGACACTGATGGCAGGAAAGCTGCTTGTCATAGGACGCGATGGGCGTATTTCCGAACTTGAACTTGCAGGATTTCCTCCTGTATTCAACAGCGGAGGTGGCATTGGATTCATGGAGGTCGTGGTGGATCCGAGATTTGGCCAAAATGGCTACCTCTTTTTCACGGCAGCCTATGGCACGCAAGCGTCGAACGGAACCAATGTGGTGCGCGCAAAATTGGTCGGTGACAGATTGGAGGCTGCCAAAGTCATATTCACGACCACAGCAAAAACCAGTGGAGGCAACAATGGCGGACGAATGGCATTTCTGCCCGACGACACGATCCTCTTGACCGTAGGCGATGGCTCGGATCGCAGGGAAGAAGCGCAGAACCTTTCAAACCACCTGGGTAAAGTAATTCGTATCGACCGTGAAGGGCAAGCTCCTTTGGATAATCCATTCTTCAGCAATCCCGATGCTCAGCCGGAAATCTACAGCCTTGGTCACCGTAACCCCCAGGGCATCGTTTTTGACGACGTGGCAGGCGTTCCTGTCGTTTCCGAGCATGGCGCTCGTGGTGGAGATGAAATCAACCTGGTTCACCGGGGTGCCAACTACGGTTGGCCAGCGGTCACTGACGGCATCGATTACTCCTTTGCTCGAATCTCTCCACACAATCATGTCGATGGCTATTTTGACCCTCTGCTTCAATGGACGCCGTCGATCGCGCCCTCCGGGCTTGCGATCTACAGGGGAAACCATTTTCCTCAGTGGAACCATGCACTATTGGTTCCCGCTCTCAAGGAACGTACCATTCGTGTCGTTATGCGAGTCGACGGGAAGCCGAAGAGCCAGTTTCTGTTGCTCAGTGAGCTAGATGAGCGCATTCGAGACGTGAAAGTCATGGACGGGGTCATTTATGTGATCACCGATGGTGAAGCCGGCCGCCTTTTGAAGCTCACGGCACCGCGCCCTGTCAAAGAAGTGCCATAGTCGATATGCCATCAAAAAGTTGCATGCTTACGGCATGAATATTGCAATTTAACCTACACTTGGAGACTCCACGACCATCATCTAAGTTGACCAGTCATGAAATTCGGAATTCGAATGCCGTCCATCAAAAAAATGATTGCAGCCCGGACCTCTCCTGCGCGCTTTGTCTGTCACAACCTGGGCTTCAAAGCACCAAGGGGCTGGGGATGGCTCACCAATCCCCAGCGTGCCTTGTAAACCGGGTCTATGCCAGAACGACTGTCAGCCTCTGGTCAGTGCTTGCCAAACTTTTCAAGTAAGCACGCATCCCAGTTTGTACAAGCTTTTTCTCTATTCGTTGCCAGTAGCCCGCTTCGCTGCATGCTTGCCTGCGCCAGCTTCCGATATTGGCCGACCTGAACCAGATGAATCCCCATGTTCCCGGACAATTTCATAGCCGGTATCGACGCCGTGTAAAGCCTCCAAGCCAGTTTCGGCCTTGAGCGCCGGTGCGTGCATCTTTTTCTTTTTGACTTCGCTCATTATCTGCCATTGCTCTGTCCAGATTACCGCCAACACTTTTGGCCAGAAAGGTGGATCGACGATGGTCTTGCCTTTGAATATATTTTTTCTTATGTACGTTACCGAACTGAAGGTCTTTGCTGCTAGGGCCAACATAGGTTCATTAGCTTCTTATTGCAATTGACTGCGCACCGAAATACTGCGGCGAGCGTAGCCCTTGCAAAATTCCTCAGAAAGGGATTTGCACCATGGCCTATCAAAGCATCAATCCAAATGACGGTAAAACCTTAAAAACTTTCGACAGCATCAGCCCGGCGCAACTTGAAACATCGCTGGCTGGCGCCGAATCGTGTTTCCAGACATGGAAGAACAAGAGCTACAAAGAACGCGCTGTCATCGTGCACAAAGCTGCGGCATTGCTGCGCGCCAGTGTGGACGATTTCGCGAAACTGGCAACGCTGGAAATGGGCAAGCGCATCAACGAGGCGCGCGGTGAAGTGCAATTCAGTGCCGATATCCTGGATTATTATGCCGAGCATGCCGAGAGTTTTCTCGCGCCAGTCAAACTGAATCCGAAAATTGGCGAAGCCCACATGGAAAGCAGCCCGCTCGGCGTGCTGTTCTGTGTCGAGCCATGGAACTTCCCTTATTACCAACTCGCGCGCGTCGCCGGTGCCCAATTGATGGCCGGGAATACGATTGTGGTGAAACACGCAGGCTGCGTGCCGCAATGCGCGATTGCATTCGAGAAACTGTGGATCGATGCCGGTGCGCCAGCCGGTCTCTACACCAATTTGTTGATCACGCATGAGCAGTCCGGTGTTGTCATCGACGATCCCCGCGTCAAGGGCGTGGCGTTGACTGGCAGCGTTCCTGCGGGCCGGGTGGTTGCAGCCCGAGCCGGGCAAAACCTGAAAAAATCATCGATGGAACTCGGTGGCAGCGATGCCTTCATCGTGCTCGACGATGCCGATCTCGACAAGACCATCCCGTGGGCGGTCTGGGGCCGGATGTTCAATGGCGGTCAAACCTGCTGCGCAGCCAAGCGTTTCATCGTGCAAGATTCGATTGCCGATGCCTTCCTTGAGAAATTCCAGTCGGCCTTGTCGGCCTTGAAGGCCGGCGATCCGATGGATGAAAAGAGCACGCATGGCCCTTTGTCGAGCGAGGAAGCATTGCTCCAATTGATCAAGCAAGTCGACGTCGCGGTGCAGCACGGTGCCAAGCTCTTGATGGGCGGCAAGCGCATCGACCGTCCCGGTTCTTTCATGGAAATCACGATCTTGACCGACATTGCGCCGGACAACCCGGCTTTCCGCGATGAATTCTTCGGCCCGGTCGTCTCTTTCTACCGAGTCAAGGATGAAGCCGCTGCGATTGCACTGGCCAACGATTCCGACTTCGGTCTGGGCGGTTCGGTATTTACCAAGGATGTGGCGCGCGGAAAACGTGTCGCCAGCCAGGTCGATACCGGAATGATGTTTGTCAATAATATCGACTGGACCGATGCCGAGCTGCCGTTCGGTGGCATCAAGTATTCGGGTTACGCACGTGAACTGGGCAACATGGGGATACAGGAATTCGTGAACAAGAAACTGGTTCGCTTTGCTGACCTCGACGCCCCGACCTGATCGCTGACAGAACTTCAATCATGTGACTACGGCGCCATGGTCGACGCCGCTGCCGTGACGGTCAGGATGATCGATGCTGCCGGGACTTGATCCCTGCAGCATCTGATTGCACGAAACGTAATGAATCAAGGAGAATTACATGACACAGAAAATGCATGCTGCAGTGGTCGAACAGTTCGGCCAACCTTTGGTGCTGAAAGAATTGGCGATCCCGGAACCGGGACCGGGCCAGATTCTGGTGAAAACCGAGGCTTGTGGCGTTTGCCATACCGACTTGCATGCACTCGAAGGCGATTGGCCGCTCAAACCGACGCTACCATTCATCCCGGGGCACGAAGCTGTCGGCATCGTGGTTGCGCTCGGCGCTGGCGTGACAGCGGTGAAGGAGGGCGACCGGGTCGGCGTTCCGTGGTTGTACTCGGCGTGCGGACACTGCGAGTACTGCCTGGCGGCGCGTGAACCGGTCTGTCCCGATGCCAAGTTCGGCGGCTATACGCAAAACGGCGGATTTGCCGAATACATTCTTGCCGACCCGAATTATGTCGCTCACATACCAGCGAATCTGACGGCGCAAGCTGCGGCTCCGCTCATCTGCGCCGGTATCACATCCTACAAGGGCATCAAGGAAACGCAAGCCAAGCCAGGCGACTGGATTGTCATTTCCGGCATTGGTGGCTTGGGTCATCTGGCCGTTCAATATGCGAAGGCGATGGGCTTGCACGTGTGCGCAGTCGACATCGACGACGGCAAGTTGGCTCATGCCCAGCGCCTTGGCGCCGATGCCGTTGTCAACGCGATGGCGATGGATGCGGTTGACTCGGTGAAAAAAGTCACCGGTGGCGGTGCGCACGGGGTGCTGATCACTGCGCCATCGCTGGTGGCATTCAAGCAAGCTGTGGGGATGACGCGCAAGTGGGGCACCTGCGTCCTGGTCGGCCTGCCACCGGGCGAGTTTCCAACGCCATTGTTCGAGGTGGTTGCCAATTGCATCACGATACGCGGCTCTTTCGTTGGCAATCGGATCGACATGGCCGAGGCGCTCGCCTTCGGAGCGGAAGGCAAGGTCAAGGCGGATATCGAATTGCAGCCTCTGTCGGCCATCAACGATGTGTTCGATCGACTCAAGAAGGGCGAAGTGCCGTCGCGCGTGGTGCTCGACTTCACGACAGCTTGATGCAGTCTTGGTAGTTCAATGAAAAAAGCCGCGACGCGGCTTTTTTTTTCGTTCGCTATCTGGCAGTGCCAGTCGAATCAGCGGCGGCTGGTTTCGGATCCATTCTGATCAAAAATCTTGCCCGGATTGAGAATGTGATTCGGATCGAAGACCTGTTTCATGGCCTGCATGTAGGCAATTTCTTCTGGCGAGCGGGTGTAATGCAAATATGGTTTCTTGGTCATGCCGACGCCGTGCTCGGCCGAGATCGATCCGCCGTATTTTTGTACTGTTTCAAACACCGACCGGTTCACTGTCTGACATTTGGCAAAGAATTCATCCTTGCTCAGATCTGCCGGCTTCAGTATGTTCAGGTGCAAGTTGCCATCGCCGATATGGCCAAACCAGACGATATCAAACTCCGGATAGCCGCTTTGCACGATGGCCTCGATGTCGGCAATGAATGCCGGCACATGGGTGATCAGTACCGAAATGTCGTTCTTGTAGGGCGTGAACTTGGCAATCGTCTCTGAAATATCTTCGCGCAAGCGCCACAGATTGCGCGCCTGGGTTTCATTCTGGCTCATCACGCCATCGATCACCCATCCGGCTTCCATGCAGGCTTCAAACAATTGCATCGCCTGTTCTTCGGTGGCGCTCGATAATGCTTCAAATTCCAGCAACACATAAAATGGCGCGGCGTCTGCAAATGGACGCGCCAGATCGCCGCTGGCGGTCACGCATTGCAGCGCCAGTTCCGAAAAAAATTCGAATGCCGTCAAGTCGAGTTTGGTTTGAAATGTCGACAAAACATGCATGACTGAATTGAAATCGGGCGTTCCCAATACCAGTGTGCGCAAATCACGCGGCGCTCGTTCGAGCTTGATCTGCGCCGACGTGATAAAGCCCAGCGTGCCTTCGGAACCGATGAACAAATGCCGCAGATCATAGCCGGTGGCATTTTTTACCATGCCCTTGTTCAGATGCAAAATGTCGCCCTTGCCGGTGACGACCGTCAAACCGAGCACCCAGGCGCGCGTCATGCCGTAGCGGATCACCTTGATTCCGCCGGCGTTGGTGGCAATGTTGCCGCCGATCTGGCTGGAGCCGGCCGATGCAAAATCGACCGGATAATACAATTCGTGCTCCTGGGCAAATTGCTGCAATTGCGCCGTCACCATGCCGGCCTGGACATGCACCATCCGGTCGGCAGGCAAGAAATCGAGAACTTTGTTCATCCGGTCAAAGCTGATCACCACTTCGCCATGCGCAGCCACGGCGCCGGCGGACAAGCCGGTACGCCCGCCCGAGGGCACCAGTGCCACTTTTTCGGCATTGGCCAGTTGGACGATGGCTTGCACTTCCTCTGTACTTGCTGGAAAAACAATGGCGCTGGCATCGGGAGTATAGTGCTTGGTCCAGTCGCAACCCCATGTTTTCAAGCTGTCGGGATCGGTCTTGACACGTATTTCGCCCACGATGGCTTGCAGTTTTTTAATGATGGCATCGCTTAACATCGCTTGTTTCCTCGTCGTTGCTGCTGTTTCTGTGACTATCTGTCTCTGATACTAGCATGTTGGCCTGGTCTTGATGCCAGGCGCTGTTGGTATGCCAAATGAGCCCTGCGGCGCGAAGGTTGATTGCATCGATTCAGATTATAATCTCAATTCCCGAGTAAAATTGTCAGGTATTATCTGGCGATCAAAAAAAGGAATAGAGATGGTAATTTCATTGCAGCAGATGGTGCAAGATGGCGGCGCCGCCGTGAGCGCTGCAGAACCGGTACCGGTCGGGTTGACTCTGGCCAGGATCAACCAGCGTTTGCATCGCGTGTTCACACCCTGCGGTGCCCATCTGGGCAACTTGCAGTACAGCAGCGGGCAGTGGAAATTCAAGGCGGTTGGTTACGATAGCGATGGCGCCATTTTGCCCGGCTGGGGTCCCTTGACGGATCGCCATAACACTGTTTTCGCCGCGCCCGACGAGGCGCTGCTCAACACGACATTCGCGGCCTTCGCGCTCACGTGCGCGGTTTGAAAGTCGTCTTCAAATGCTTCGATGCCCATGCCAGAATGGCGTGCCTCGGAGCGATCCCATTCACCCACTTCGGGAATTCGCATGAGCCTTCATCACAGTCAATTATCGCTTGAAAAAAACAAGATTCGCTTCGTCATGCTCGAGGGAATACATCAAAATGCCCTCGAGGTATTGAACCGCAGTGGTTATACGAATGTCGAGGTGTTGCCCGGCGCGCTAGATGGCGCGGCGTTGATCGAAAAAATCAGGGATGCGCATTTCATCGGCATACGCTCGCGCACCCAGATCAGCGATACCGTCTTGCAGGGCGCCGACAAGCTCATTGCCATCGGCTGTTTTTGCATTGGCACCAATCAGGTTGATCTGTCTGCTGCGATGATGCGCGGGATACCGGTCTTCAACGCGCCGTATTCGAACACGCGCTCGGTGGCCGAACTGGTTCTGGCAGAAACGATACTGCTGCTGCGTGGCATTCCGGAAAAAAATGCGCTGGTCCATCGCGGCGGCTGGTCGAAGTCGGCTGCCGGATCATTCGAGGCCCGTGGCAAGACGCTGGGGATCGTCGGTTATGGCAGCATCGGCAGTCAACTCTCGGTGCTGGCCGAAGCCCTGGGCATGAAAGTGATCTATTTCGATGTCGTCACCAAGCTGCCATTAGGCAATGCACATCAGGTTGACACTCTCGGTGACTTGCTGGAGCAAGCCGATGTGGTGACCTTGCATGTGCCGGAAAACGAGTTCACCAAAGACATGATGGGTGCCGAGCAATTTGCGCGGATGCGACCTGGCAGCATCTTCATCAATGCCGCGCGCGGCACCTGCGTTGCGATCGATGCGCTTGCCGCTGCGCTCGAGAGCGGTCATCTTGCTGGTGCAGCGATCGATGTGTTCCCGAAAGAGCCAGGCTCCAATAATGAGGAATTCCTGTCGCCGCTGCGCCGCTTTGATAATGTGATCCTGACGCCGCACATCGGCGGCTCAACCATCGAGGCGCAAGCCAATATCGGCCTTGAAGTTGCCGAGAAGTTCGTGCGCTATTCCGATACCGGTTCGACGTTGTCGGCAGTGAATTTTCCGGAAGTGGCAGTGCCTTCGTTCAGAGGCAAGCATCGTCTATTGCATATTCACAATAATGTGCCTGGTGTCTTGTCGGCGATCAATCTGGTGTTCGCTGAAAATGGCATCAATGTGTCGGCACAAAGCTTGATGACCAACGCCGAGATCGGCTATCTGGTCATGGATGTCGATGCGGCTTGCTCGCACGTTGCTTTGATAAAATTACGCGAGATCGAGGGCACGATCCGCACGCGCGTGCTGTATTGACGTTGCGCTGAGATAGCAGCACTGTCCGTCCCCTCCCCAAAAGCCGGTCGTAGCTACGACCGGCAACCCACGCATAGACAACTGGCGCACAGTGCGCGTGATTGCATCGGCCCTCGCATGCAATTTTTTCATGCGCAGCACACACATTAAACTGCTCCCCATACGCCTGAATTCGTCATAACTTCGGGGGTTGGCGAATCTCACTTGCAGGCATGTTGTGATTGCTCAAACCCTGGCGCAACCACCTCCCATCAGATCAATCAGAGCGCTACAATCAAATTTGTCAGCCCTTTATTGGCAGTGTTTTTTTCATCATCGAGAACTTCATTACGCAGGCACTGTCTGACTGCATAACGATCCCGGTCACGATATTGAAAAATGAAACGCACATTCTGACCCGTGCCCATCGGTCAGACTTGATGGCAGAAATTGAATTATGCGTACGCTTATCTTAATTCCCATCATTCATACCAAGCACGACATGGGATCGTTGCTTGGGCAAATAAAGCAGCAATACGTGGTGCGGCATGGTCATGCAAAGTGGCGCGAGCATCTGAAATCCATCGATGATGTCTGGAGCGGGATACGCCAGATGATCGTTGCATTGGAGCTGCCTTACAAGGTTGTCCGGCTGTATCAAGATGGTTTGCCTGTATGTGGAAAGGAAGTCGATATCGTCAAGGATGTCGCGTCGCAAGGAAGCAAGAACCATCAATTGTTGCTCGATTTGATGGCACAAGGTGCCAGTTTGATGGGCACCGAAGATGCTGATTTATTGCTTCAAGAATATCAGTTTCACAAAAGTGCGACAGGCGACAGCAACCATGAGCGCAAGCGCGAAAAACAAAGCCACAGACTGCTTCTCGAGAGGGATGGATTCATCGCAGAGCGCATCAATGCCACCCTCGCAGCTGGTGAAGTCGGATTGCTGTTCCTGGGCATGGCCCATCGTGTGGAGCCGCAATTGAACCCTGATATTTTGGTAAGACACCTGCTGCCATCACTGAGAGAAAGGCAGGAAAAGACCCAATGAAGAATGCGTCCGTGAATGCCACACGCCCCGTCCTGCCCAAGGTACTTATCGTGGATGATATGGAGGATGCACGCTGGGTCATGTCCAATCTCATCCGGCAAGCAGGATTTGCACCGCTGCTGGTGGCCAATGGAGAGGAAGCGCTCGCTTGCATTCGCAATGAGATGCCTGACGTGGCGCTGCTCGATATCGGTTTGCCAGACATGGATGGTTTTGAAGTTCTTGCGCGGGCCAAAGCACAGGACAAGACGCTGCAAGTGATCATGGTTACCGCCAATGGCAAGACCCACGATGCAGTTCGCGCGATCAGAGCGGGAGCCTACGACTATGTGGCCAAGCCTTTCAATAACGAGGATGTGATCCTGACGGTGCGCCGCGCTTTGGAGGAAAAAGCACTCAGGCGTTTGCATTGGCAGTTTCTTGGTCCTCAGCCCGGACAATCGGGCTCGATCCTTGAATCGATGGGCAAGGGGGCAGCGGTCCAGCGTATCCAGACTGAAGTGGAACGGGTGGCGCGCACCAATTTTTCTGTGCTGGTAACGGGAGAATCGGGAACGGGGAAAGAACTGGTTTCTCAGGCAATACATGCCTGCAGCATGCGACTGGCAAAGCCGTTCGTGGCTGTCGATTGTGGTGCAATTGCAGAAACGCTGATCGAAAGCGAGCTCTTTGGGCACGAAAAAGGCGCGTTTACCGGTGCGCACCAAGCCCAGGCCGGAGCATTCGAGATGGCCGATGGCGGCACCATTTTTCTCGA
>CANFGA010000051.1 GCA_947446335.1 Oxalobacteraceae bacterium
GCGCCCCAGGTAATGGCCATTTTCATTCCAGCCTTCGGCGCAGGGGATCGAAGGCCCGGCGGCATGGCCAGCATCGTTGACGAAGGTCACCATCAGGCGCGCGCCGGCCGGCACCTTGCGGTTCCATGAGCCGTGTTGGGTGGAAAAAATGGCGCCGGCATATTTCTCTGGAAACATCTTACCCGTGTAAAACGTCAAGCCCAGATCTGCCGCATGGGCGGTCTGCTCGACTTCGGGGAACACGATGTCGGCCGGCGGTGTCTCGTCCTTGTACTCGTTGGTACGCGTTTTTCCGCCGCCATACCAGGGAAAGCCGAAGTTCTGGCCGGCCTTGGTCACGCGGTTGATCTCGCCGGCGGGAATCTCATCGCCCATGCCGTCGACCTGATGGTCATTGCTCCACAGCGTCTTGTCCTTCGGATTGAAGTCCATCCCCATCGGATTGCGCATCCCGGTGGCATACACTTCGCGCCCGGTGCCATCCTGGTTCATCCGGATGATGCCGCCGATGCCAGTCTTGCGATACAGGTCCATCTTTTCCTTGGCCGGCACATTGAAGGGCTGACCGAGCTGGATGTAGAGCTTGTTGTCGGGACCGACCTTGCAGATGCGCGCGGTGTGGTTGTAGCTCACTTCCGACGTCGGAATCAGCTTGCCCTCGGGCACCACGACGCCGACTGCGACATCGGCGCCCTCATAGAAGAACTCGGCTGCAGGATATTGCAGCACGCGGTTTTGTTCGACCACATACAGGAAACCATCGCTGGAAAAACATGGACCATTGGGTACCAGCTTGGGTATCGATGGCGCGAATTCCTTCACTTCATCGGCCACACCCATCCGCGAGCGGTCGGTCACCGCATAGATCTTGGTCTTGCGGGTACCGACAAACGTGACCACCCCTTGCGGCCCGACAGCCATGTGGCGTGCATCGGGCACCAGCGCGTAGAGGCTGATATGGAAACCCGGCGGCAACTTGATCTTGGCCAGCGTTTGCTTGACTTGATCAGCCTTGGGGCCGGTTTGAGGGATCGCTGGCCAGTCGACCGGCGCGGTCTGTCGCATCCCGCCCAGTGTTTCCAGAACGGCATCGCCCTTGGCCGCGATGGCGCTCATCGACAGGGTCGCCAGCACGACGGCGGAAATCAAACGCATCTTCATAAAAATTGTCTCCTCACGTTATTTTTGTAAAATTATTGTATTGTGAATGTCAACTTCAGTGCCTGAAGCCAACTCAGGATAGAGGCCATCAAACGACAATGTCAACGATTACTTGATGCAAACTAGCAAGTTGTCATACGAATATGCACTGCTGCGGCTGGATGGACATGAGGCATGCTCACTTGTGACTAATATGCATAAATCAAGTGACTAAACGTGTCACCTGTAACGTTTATGATTGCTTATACTATGTCATTATTGTCACGCAAACGCTGTCAAATTGATCGGGTTCAGATGCCCGGCGCACCGTCCGGATAGCGATAGCCAAGACCTTTTTACATCACGCCAACTTACGAGGTTTTCCATCATGACTGCACGCACCACCTGCCACCAGCTTCAAGTCGCCACTGTCCTGTACCGCTTCATCGAAGACAAGGTATTGCCGGGCACCGGCGTCGCCAGCGCCAGCTTTTGGCAAGGCTTTGATGCGCTGGTGCGCGACCTAGCACCAAAGAATGCCGCCTTGCTGCTTGAGCGCGATCGCCTGCAAACTGCGCTCGACCAGTGGCACGGCGCCCATCCCGGCCCGATCAGCGACATGGCAGCCTATCGCGCCGAACTGGAAGCGATCGGCTATCTGGCGCCGCGCCCGGGCGCTGTCACCATCACCACCAGCAACGTCGATGCCGAACTCGCGCTGCAAGCGGGCCCGCAACTGGTGGTGCCGATCCTCAATGCACGCTATGTGCTCAACGCTGCCAATGCGCGCTGGGGTTCGCTGTACGATGCGCTGTACGGCACCGACGTGATCGCCGAAACCGATGGCGCGGCCAAGGGTACAAGCTACAACCCGGTGCGCGGCGCCAAAGTGATCGCCTTCGCACGCGACTTCCTCGATCAGGCGGCGCCTTTGGCTGCAGGCTCGCACCGCGCATCGACTTGCTATCGGGTCGTCGCTGGCAAACTGTCGGTCACCTTGAACGACGGCAGCGTCACCACGTTGGCCGATGACAGCAAATTCGTCGGCTACCAGGGCGATGCAGCGGCGCCGACCTCGGTGCTGCTGAAGAACAACGGCATGCACATCGATATCCTGATCGACGCCAGCAAGGGCATCGGCAAGGAAGACGCCGCCGGCGTGGCCGATCTGGTGCTGGAATCGGCGCTCTCGACGATTCTCGATCTGGAAGATTCGGTCGCCGTGGTCGACGCCGACGACAAGGTCGTCGCTTACGACAACTGGCTCGGCATCTTGCAAGCAACGCTGGTCGAAGAAGTGAGCAAGGGCGGCAAGACCTTCACCCGCAGCCTCAATCCGGACCGCAAGTACACGGCTGCAGCCGGCGCGACTGAAGCCAAGGATGGCATCGTCACGCTGCACGGGCGCTCGCTGCTGTTCCTGCGCAATGTCGGCCACTTGATGACGAATCCGGCGATTCTGTTCGGCAACGACCAGGAAATTCCGGAAGGCATCCTCGATGCCGTGGTCACCGTAACCATCGCGCTGCACGACTTGAAGCGCAAGGCCGGCCAGGAAATCGGCAACTCGCGCACCGGTTCGGTCTACATCGTCAAGCCAAAGATGCACGGTCCGACCGAAGTCGCCTTCGCCTGTGAACTGTTCAGCCGCGTCGAAGCGCTGCTCGGCTTGCCAGCGAACACGGTCAAGCTCGGCATCATGGATGAAGAGCGCCGCACCAGCGTCAACCTGAAGGCTTGCATCAGCGAAGCGGGTGCGCGCGTGGCCTTCATCAATACCGGTTTCCTCGACCGTACCGGCGATGAAATGCACACCGCGATGCGCGCCGGCCCGATGCTGCGCAAGGGTGACATGAAGACCAGCGCCTGGCTCACCGCCTACGAGCGCAGCAATGTGCTGGTCGGCCTGTCCTGCGGCTTGCGCGGCCGGGCCCAGATCGGCAAAGGAATGTGGGCCATGCCGGACCTGATGGCAGCGATGCTGGAACAAAAGATCGGTCATCCAAAAGCCGGTGCCAACACCGCCTGGGTGCCGTCGCCGACAGCGGCCACGCTGCACGCGCTGCACTATCACCAGGTCAACGTCACGGCCGTCCAGAAGGAACTGGAAAAGATCGACGCCACCGTCGAAACCGAGCGCCTGCTGAACGACTTGCTGCAAATTCCGGTCGTGGCCAAGCCAAACTGGTCGGCGGCCGAGATCGCCCAGGAACTCGACAACAATGCGCAAGGCATCCTCGGCTACGTGGTGCGCTGGATCGACCAAGGCGTCGGTTGCTCGAAGGTGCTCGACATCCACAACGTGGGCTTGATGGAAGACCGGGCCACGCTGCGCATCTCCAGCCAGCACATCGCCAACTGGCTGTTGCACGGCATCGTGACCGAAGCGCAAGTGCAGGAAACGCTGCAACGGATGGCCAAGGTCGTCGACGGCCAGAATGCCGGCGATCCGCTATACCAGACTATGGCGCCGAACTTCGACGCTTCGAGCGCTTTCTGCGCGGCGCGCGATCTGGTCTTCAAGGGCTTGGAACAACCGAGCGGCTACACCGAGCCGCTGCTGCACGCCTGGCGTCTGAAGGTCAAGGCCGCTGCAAAATAAACCGGCCTTGCCGATAAAAAACGCCCCGAAGTGCTGTGCTTCGGGGCGTTTTTCATTAGAGTTGATCACTGGCCGATCTGGCTGCCTCAGGCATCGATGTCGGCGATCCGGACCAGATTGCCGCCATCTTGCTTGGCCCGGTACATCGCCGTATCGGCCCGGCGCAAGATTTCCTTTTGGCTGACATCTTGATCGATGAATAGCATCACGCCGATGCTGGCGCTGCAGAGGTGTTCGATGTGGGCATCGTGCTTTTTGTCGTGCGCGTTGTGCATGATGTTCAGCAAGTAGGGGGCGGACAGCGCGGCGCGGATTTTCTCGGCGACGCCGGCAGCCATGTCGGTCGACCTGGCCTTGTCATCGCTCAAGTCGCCCAGCAGCACGACAAATTCATCGCCGCCCATGCGCGCCACCGTATCGATTTCACGCACACAATTTTTCAGCCGGCTGGCCACTTCCAGCAGCAGCACATCGCCGGCATGATGGCCATGGCAGTCATTGAGCGCCTTGAAGTGGTCCAGATCGAGGAACATCAGCGCCCCGAAACGGCCGCGGCGCTTGCTCGTTGCCAACGCCAGGTGCAGCCTGTCGTCCAGCATGCGCCGGTTTGGCAATTTGGTCAGCGCATCGTGGAATGCCAGATGCAACACCTGATCTTCCAATTGCTTGCGCAGCGTGATATCCGTTTTCACCGCGACGTAGTGCGTCGTCTGACCTTGCTCATTCTTGACTGGCGAGATATGGGATTCTTCCCAATAGGTTGCGCCATCCTTGCGTTGGTTGATGAGTTCGCCATGCCAGGGCAGGCCGCTGCTGAGTTTGCGCCACATGTCGATGTGGGTTGCTGCCGGCGTCAGCATGGATTTCAGCATGCGCGGGTTTTGCCCGATCGCTTCGGCTGTGGCATAACCGGTCACTTCGGTGAACCGGGGGTTCACATATTCGATGGTGCCGTCCAGAGCAGTGATGACGACCGAGGCCGGACTTTGTTCGACCGCGGTCGACAGTTGCAGCAGCTTGTCTTGCGTCTTTTTGCGCTCGGTGATGTCTTCGTAGACACCGAGCACGCCGATGATGTCGTTCTTCTGATTGCGCAGCGGTATCTTGGAGACGCGCAGCCAGCGCATCTGCCCATCGGGCGACGTCAGCGCCTCTTCATAAAACATCTGCGCCGTGCCGGAAGCGATGACAGAGTGGTCTTCGCGATGATAGGTTTCAGCCTGCTTCGACCAGGGCAATTGGTGATCATTCTTGCCGATGATGTCGGTGGCATCGGTGCAGCCGGCGTCTTCAGCAAAAGCCGTATTGCAGCCCAGATAGCGCAGCGCGCGATCTTTCCAGAAAACGCGTACCGGCACGGTATCGATGATCGTCATCAACAGATCGCGCGATTGGGCCATTGCGGCGGCGGTCCGCCTGCGTTCTGCTTGCTGGCGGCGCCAGCAATAGCAGCCGATCAAAAGAAATGCCACCACCAGCGGATACAGGTAAATCAGCACATCGCTCAGGCGCACTTCTCGCGTATCGAACACGCCAAACCATCGGTCGTACAGCGCATCGTAAGTGCCAGCGGACTTGGTCATCGCCAGTCCTTCATTGAGCATGTACAACAATTCCGACTGCCCTTTGTGAACGGCAAAGGAAAATTTCTGGGTGAATCCCAGGTTCAGCTTGAGCGCGACGATGTCAGTCATGCCCTGCGCCTGCAGCGCCTGCAAGCCGACCAGTTTGCTCACCAACAGCGCATCATGCCGGCCAGACGCCAGCAGATGCATCCCTTCGGCAGCAGTCTCGACCAGCACCAGTTGCTTGCCCCAGTCGCGCGCCAGCGCATAATCGTGTATCAGATCGGCGTTCAGCACGATCAGCGATTTGCCGGCCAGATCCGACTCGGAGCGTATCTGGTCCGGCCCCATGTCGGGATCGCCTTTTCTGACGAAAATGGCGCCGTGAAGGACGCCATGCGGAAGCGTGAAATCGACGAACTTGCGCCGCTCATCGGATTGTGCAAGATTGATCAGCACATCGATCTTGCCATCCTTGAAATTCTGCAGCAAGTGATGCAGCGGTTGCACGGTGATCGTGTAATTCAAGCCCATGTCGGCAGCCACGGTTTTCCACAGATCAACGCTGAAGCCGCCGGCAGTGGCGTCGGTCATCCCGGTCGCGAATGGCAGATAATCTTGTTCGCTGCCGATGACCAGCACCCTTGGTTTGTCAGCCCGAACATCATGGGCGGCCAGCGCCCGCCCGCTCATCAAGAGCGCGATGAGCATGGCCAGGTTCAGCAACTGGCACAGGAATCCGGGCCACGCTGCGCATGTCAGATGTTGTTGGGTTGGAAAAACATGTGGCATCATTTTTTCAACAGTCTGCATTCAAGGCAAGGCGTTTTTAATTGCCAAGAGTAACATCAGTTTGATGCTTGGTGTTGCCCAAAAGATATAAAGTTGACGCGCAGGGAATGAACAACGAGCGGTGATCGATCGTGCATCTGCTGGCGCAGCGGATGAAACCGGCGAGCCGCTGCAGCGGCGGCGGCACGATTGGCATCCTGAAGATCAAGGCTGCAGCAAAGAAACCTGTTTGCCCATGAAAAATGCCTCGAAGTTCAACACTTCGAGGCATTTTTGATCGGCAAGTCTGGCTTGTAGCCAGATGGCGGCGGCTAGGCGCTGATCGTCACCCCGGCGCTGACAGCTTGCTCGTCGGCATGGTAAGAACTGCGCACCATCGCGCCCACGGCAGCGTGCTGGAAGCCCATCTTGTAGGCTTCCGCTTCGAACATCTTGAACACGTCAGGGTGCACGTAGCGGCGCACCGGCAGATGATCGCCGGACGGCGCGAGGTACTGGCCCAGCGTCAGCATTTCGACATTGTGGGCGCGCAAGTCGCGCATCACTTGCAGGATTTCTTCATCGGTTTCGCCGAGGCCGACCATGATGCCGGACTTGGTCTTGGTATCGGGATACAGCGCCTTGAAGTCGCGCAGCAATTCCAGCGAGTGCGTGTAATCGGAGCCGGGGCGCGCTTCCTTGTACAGGCGCGGCACCGTTTCCAGGTTGTGGTTCAGCACGTCGGGCAAGCCGTCCTTGAAGATCGCCAGCGCCTTGGCCAAGCGGCCGCGGAAGTCCGGCACCAGCACTTCGATGCGGGTATTGGGTGACAGCGCACGGGTTTGCTGTATGCACTCGACGAAGTGGCCGGCGCCGCCGTCGCGCAGATCGTCGCGGTCGACCGAGGTGATGACGACATAGTTCAGGCGCAGCGCAGCGATGGTCTTCGACAGGTTGACCGGCTCAAGGGCATCGAGCGGATCGGGACGGCCGTGGCCGACGTCGCAAAACGGGCAGCGGCGGGTGCACTTGTCGCCCATGATCATGAAGGTAGCCGTGCCCTTGCCGAAGCATTCGCCGATGTTCGGGCAGCTCGCCTCTTCGCAGACGGTGACCAGCTTGTTTTCGCGCAAGATGTCCTTGATTTCGTAAAAGCGGCTCGATGCAGACGCTGCCTTGACGCGGATCCAGTCCGGTTTTTTCAGGCGCTCTAGCTGCGCGATCGGCACGATCTTGATCGGAATGCGGGCGGTCTTGCTGGCGCCTTTTTGCTTTTCGCTGGCATTGTAGGCGGGGGCGATGCTGGAATTGGTCTCGGAAGTCATGGTCTGCGAGTCGTCCTTTAAGCTTGCGTTATTCGGTTCTGGCTATATCGGTTCTTGCTGCGTCGGGGTCTTGCTGGTCTTGCTGCGGCGCCGCTGCGGTCTCTGCAGCGAGCAAGACGCTCAGTTCCTGCGCCAGCGCCAGCTGCACTTCGGCCAGCGGCGCTTCAACGCCCATGGTGCGCATGTCAACTGTCTCCAGGCCGGGATTGCCGCACGGGTTGATCCATGAGAACGGAGACAGATCCATCGCCACGTTCAGCGAGACTCCATGGTAAGTGCAACCGTTGCCGCGCACTTTCAAGCCCAGCGCCGCAATTTTAGCGCCGCGCCGCGCGCCGCCGGCGATGTAAATGCCGGGCGCGCCGGTGATGCGCTCACCTTCAAGATTATACGCCGCCAGCACATTGATGACGGCTTGCTCGATCCGGGTCACGAATTGGCGCGCATACAGCTTGCCGCCGGGCTTGTTGCGGCGCAAATCCATCAACAGGTAAATGACAACCTGGCCGGGGCCGTGGTACGTCACTTCGCCGCCGCGATCGGTCTGGATCACCGGGATCGCATGCGCCTGCACCCCGGCGAGCAAATGGGAACGATCGGCCGCCAATCCAAGCGTGTACACCGGCGCATGCTCGACGATCCACAGTTCGTCGCGCGTGGCCGGTGTGCGCGCATCGGTGAAGGCGCGCATCGCGGCGAAGGTCGTCTCGTAGTCGGCACCGCCGAGATGGCGGATCAGCGCCGTGTCGGCCTCGTTCATGGCGGGCAAAGAGTGTTCAAGCATGGCGTTACATGACAATCTTGACCATCGGATGGTCGGACAAAGCCTGGTACAAGGCATCGAGTTGTTCGCGGCTGATGGCGCGCACGGTGACGGTCAAGCCGGTGTAATTGCCCTTGGCCGATGGCCGCGCAGCCATTTTTCCAGCGTGAAAAGTCGGATCGAAGCCCAGCACCACTTCGATGATGGTAGGGGCGAAATCGATGTGGGTCGGGCCCATCACCTTGATCGGAAAATCGCTCGGATATTCGATCAGGGATTGCTCGGGTGGAATCTTGTCCATGCTTGTCTCCAATGTTCTATTGCTTCGTTCAAATTGTCGATCCGGCTCGGGCTTGCATCGTGCCTGATGCTAGCCTAGGCCTGGGCGCCGCGCTTGACGAAAAACAGCGCGCCACCGACCGCCATCAGCATGCCGCCAAAGAAGCGGTTCTGCTTTTTGACGGCGCGCGCGTCGCGAAAAAAACGCTGCATCGACGAGGCCAGCAAGGCGTAACCGTGCATCACCATCAAATCGATCGCGCACAGCGTGGCTGCCAGTATCAGCAGTTGCGGCAACAGCGGCACGCCGTGGGAAATGAATTGCGGCAGCACCGCGACCATGAAGATGATCCCTTTCGGATTGGTCGCATTGGTCAAAAAGCCGGTCAACAGGCGTTTTTTCACCGATGGCAATTGCACCTGCGGCGCACCCTCGAGCACCGCGCTGCCCGGTTCGACCTTGGCGCGCCATTGGCACAAGCCAAGATAAATCAGGTACAGCGCACCGACGGTCTTGACGATGTTGAAGGCGATCTCGGACGCCAGCAGCAGCGAGCCGACGCCGGCGCCGGCGATGCAAAACACCGTCATCAAGCCAGCCTGCAAGCCAAAGATGGTGGCGCTGGTCTTCTTCACGCCATATGCCAAGCCGTGCGACATCGACAGCACTGCGCCGGAACCCGGGGATACCGCGATGATGCAAGAGGCAACTACAAAAGTGATCCAGGTGGCAAAGCTCATGCGGATTCCATCATTGGCGTCAGTGGGGAGCATCGATTTTACACGCTGGCGCCACGCCCTGGCTGCCGGCGGCCATAAAACTGCCGGCTCGCCGCGTGCGCAGCGTACTCTGGAGTAAGATCGGCCCATTCTCAATTTTGGACACCCCACCAATGAAAAACCATTTGTCGATCTCCATGCAGCTGCAAGGCGGGCTTTAAGATGGCCGGCGCCAGTCTGTTTGCCCTGTTCGACGATATCGCCAGCATCCTCGACGATGTCGCTGCGATGAGCAAGGTCGCCGCAAAAAAGACCGCCGGCGTGCTGGGCGACGACCTGGCGCTCAATGCTCAGCAAGTGTCGGGCGTCAAGGCCGAGCGTGAATTGCCGGTGGTCTGGGCGGTCGGGGTCGGATCGCTGAAGAACAAGGCGATCCTGGTGCCGACGGCGCTGGCGATCAGCGCCTTCGCCCCCTGGGCCATCACGCCGCTGCTGATGCTGGGTGGTACCTATCTCTGCTATGAAGGGTTCGAGAAAATCGCCCATCCGCTGCTGCACCGGAGCAGCAAGGAACAAGATGTCCAGCATCGGGCGCAACTGGTGCAAGCGATGGCCGACCCGGCGATCGACTTGGTGGCGCTGGAAAAAGACAAGATCCGCGGCGCGATCCGCACCGACTTCATCTTGTCGGCGGAAATCATCGTCATTTCGCTGGGTACCGTGGCCGGCGCCCCGTTCGGGCAACAAGTCACGGTGATCGTCGCGATCGCGATCGCGATGACGGTCGGCGTTTATGGCCTGGTCGCCGCCATCGTCAAGCTCGACGATGCCGGCTTGTACCTGAGCCAGCGCAGCGGCACCGGCATGGCCCGCCAGTTGCTGCGCGCTTTCGGGGGCGTGCTGCTCGCTGCCGCGCCCAAACTGATGAAGGCGCTGGCGTTGATCGGCACCGTCGCCATGTTCATGGTCGGCGGCGGCATACTGACCCACGGCTGGCCTGCCGTGCACGATGCGATTGCCTCGATTGCACAAAGCGCGGCGGCCATTCCCGCCATCGGTGGCGCGCTGCAATTGCTGCTGCCGTCGGTGCTCGATGCGCTCGCTGGTGTCGCCGCTGGCGCGCTGGCGCTGGCGCTGGTGAGCGCAGCAAATCGCGTCTGGCGCTTCTTCAAGCCCGGCGGCGCGCCAGGCTGACAGGGAACCAAAATCAGGCGGCGCGCTCCAATTTGGATGAATCATTATATTGTTGACAAGGACTTCCCATGAGAGACCTTCAACACCATCTGCAACTGGCACTGGACGCGGGCCACATGGCGGCGTGGAGTGCGCACATCGTGGACGGCGGCATCATCGATGGCAACATTGCCTGGACGGCGCCGGCGGCCTTGCTGCTGGGGCGAGCGGCGCGCCCGTTCGAGCAAGGCGGGCGGGCGTTCCTCGCACTGGTCGAGGAGGATCAGCGCGACCAACTGGCCGATGCGCTGCAACACTGCGGCCGGCGCGATAATCGCGCCACGCTCGAATTTTGCATGATCTGGCCAGACGGCACCCGGCACTGGCTGGCGAGCAAGATGCGCGTCTTGCCGAGCGTTGATGGGATGCCGCAGCGCGTGCTGGGCGTGCTGTGGGATGTCAGCGTGCGCATCCGCGATGCCAGCCACGAGCGCAAGCTGACCCAGCAACTGAACTGGCACAGCACGCACGACACGCTCACCGGGCTGATCAACCGGCGCGAATTTGAAATCAGGCTGGTGCAAGCGCTGGCCTCGTCGAAAGAGCAGGACCGGGTCCATGCCTTGTTGTACATGGATCTGGATCAGTTCAAGATCATCAACGATACCTGCGGCCATGAAGCCGGCGATGTGCTGTTGCAGCGCTTGGTGCGTTTGCTGCAGCCGCAAATGCGCGAGGGCGACATCCTGGCGCGCTTGGGCGGCGATGAATTGGGCATCCTGCTGCCCGATTGCACGCCAGCGCAAGCGCTGGCTATCGCCGAGCAAATCCGGCAATCGGTCAAGCAATTTCGCTTTTTGTGGCAGCGCGGCAGCTTCGAACTGGGCATCAGCATCGGCCTGGTCGATATCGACAAGCACAGCAAGTCGATGAGCGCGCTGTTGATCGCCGCCGATCAGGCTTGTTACATGGCCAAGGAGCAAGGCCGCAACCGGATTCAAGTCTAC
>CANFGA010000052.1 GCA_947446335.1 Oxalobacteraceae bacterium
ATCTCAAACTGAACTGTTTCAAACTGAATAATTTCAAACCTTGGGCCAGTTTGCTGCTGGTGGCCGCCTTGTCCGGCTGCGCCACGCCGGGCGCTCAAGCCGATGCCCATGCTTTCTTCAGGGCATCCCAACTCGACGATGCGCGCACGATCCGCAGCTTGCTCGCTGCTGGCCTGGACCCGAATCTGACCGAACCCCAGCGCGGCGATACCGGCATGATCCTGGCGCTGCGCGAAGATGCGAACAAGGTATTTGCCCTGTTGCTGGAGCAACCAAAGCTCAATCTGGAGGCAACGTCTGGCAACGGCGACACAGCGCTGATGATGGCGTCCTACAAGCACAACTTGCCAGCGGTGGTGGCGCTGCTGAAAAAAGGTGCGCAAGTGAATCGTCCGGGCTGGAGCGCGCTGCATTATGCTGCCGCCAGCGGCGACGAGCCGATTTCGCGCCTCTTGCTGAAACAAGGCGCCGACATCGATGCCAGATCGCCGACCGGCGTCACGCCGTTGATGATCGCTGCGCGCGAGGGACAGCAGGGCGCGGTCCGGATCTTGCTGGCAGCAGGCGCCAATACCAGCTTGACCAGTTCGGATGGCATCAGCGCGCTGCAATACGCACTCAATGCCGACAAGTCTTACATCGCCGACGATATCACCGCATACCTGAAGGCAAAGGCTGCGCGCTAGGCTGCCGCTGCAGACTGGCCTACCTTTGAAACACCCTGAAATAAAATGGAACAACATGGACAACATCGAAACAAAAGACGTGGAAAAGATCGATCAGCGTTACCTTGTGCAACAGAAAAAAGTGAATGAAACCGACAAGAAGAAAGTCGTTTTCGCCAAGGTCATGCGCGGCAAGGATGGCAAATTCGAAGGCGTTTCCTTCATCCCTTCGAAGGAAAAAGCCAGCGTGATGACGGTCGCCGAAGCCAACGAAGTCATCGAATGGGCTGCCAGCAAGAAGGCCAACGCGCACGAATACCAGACCAAGATCATCTGCAAAGGACAGTAAAGCCAGCATTCCTGGCGTACTCCGATGTGCGCCAAGAGATTTATTATTTTTTGACACTTATCAGGTAAGCTGATAACCTGATTAAAATCAATCATCCAATAAAAAAATTAAATGCATGTGATCACGCTGGTCGACCGGGTCGCACTGGAAATTGAGGAAAGAATTTTTTCCGGCCAGTTTCCGATCGGCTCCCATCTGCCCACGGGCAAAGCACTCGCCAATGAGTTTGGCGTCAGCAATGCAGTCGTGCGCGAAGCCATCGCACGGATACAGTCGCAAGGGATGGTCGAAACCAGGCAAGGCTCGCGCACGCTGGTGAAGTCCAAGACAACGGGCAATGGTTTTTCGCTGCCAGTCTATGACCAGCATGAAGCCCGCAATTTTTCCGATGCTTATGAATTGAGGCGCGATCTGGAAGTTGCCGCAGCGTCGCACGCTGCGCTGCGACGCACCGACGATGATTTGATCACGCTCGAAGACTGCTTGCGCCAGATGCATGGTGCAAAAAATGGCGAGGCCAACGGCACCGATGCCGACATCAGGTTCCATCTGGCCATTGCCGCGGCAACCAAAAACACGCACTACGTCAATCTGGTGCAATACCTGAACTTGCATCTGAATTTGCGCAACTATATTTCGACCGCATGGAAAAACTCGGCCAGGCATTTGAATATGCCTGAAGCGGCACATCAGGAGCATGTCGACATCTACCAAGCGATCAAGGAAAAAAATCAGGAAAAAGCCGGGTTGGCAATGATGACGCACATTAACAATGCGGCGCGGCGGCTTGCCCTTCCGTTAAGAGAACAGGAATGACTCCGTCTTGAGCGCGACAAGCTGCGCTCTTCCTTCCAATTGGGGATGCGAAGATATCGGGCTTGATGCAAAGGAAAAGCATGCTTTACGATTACTGCATCATCGGAGGTGGCATCGTTGGTCTGGCGACGGCAATGAAGTTACTAGAAATACATCCTGGCGCACGTCTGATCGTGATCGAAAAAGAAGACAGTCTGGGCAAGCATCAGACGGGACATAACAGCGGCGTGATTCACGCTGGAATTTACTATGAACCTGGCAGTTTGAAAGCAGATTTGTGCCAGCGTGGTGCGATAGCGACCAAGCAATTCTGTACGCAACACGCCATTCCATTCGAGACCTGCGGCAAGTTGCTGGTAGCGACGAATGGCATTGAACTCAAGCGTATGGATGATCTTTTTTTGCGTTCGCAAAAAAACGGCATCAAAGTGGAAAAGCTGAACAAGGCTGACATGTTGTTGCGCGAGCCCAATATCATCGGTGTCGGAGGTCTTTTCGTCGCCGAGACCGGGATCGTGGATTACAAGAAAATATGCGAGGCAATGGCGGTGCTCATACGCGCCTCGGGCGGCGTGATCGAAATGAGCTTGGCGGTGACAGCGATCGCGGAAAACGATGATTCGGTGACGATCCATGCCAGCGAGCGGCGCTGGCAGTCGAGCAAACTGGTTGTTTGCGCCGGCTTGCAATCTGACCGCATGGCACGTCTTTCCGGCATCAAGACGGAGCATCAGATCGTGCCCTTTCGCGGAGAATATTTTCAATTGCCGCGCTCGAAGAATGACATCGTCAAGCATCTCATTTATCCCATCCCCGATCCGGATCTTCCTTTTCTCGGTGTCCATTTGACGCGCATGATCGACGGTAGCGTCACGGTGGGGCCGAATGCTGTATTGGGTTTTGCCCGCGAAGGTTATCCGAAGTGCTCATTCAATGTTGCCGACATCATTGAATATGCGCTATTTCCCGGATTCTGGAAAACCCTGAGTCAGAACATGAAAAGCGGTTTGATGGAAATGCGAAATTCAATTTTCAAGCGCGGTTACCTGGCGCAATGTCGAAAATATTGCCCCAGCCTTCAGATGGCTGATTTGTTACCTTTTGAAGCAGGAATTCGCGCGCAGGCGGTGATGAACGATGGCACGCTGATCCACGATTTTCTCTTCCTTGAAACACCGCGCATGCTTCATGTTTGCAATGCGCCATCACCGGCGGCGACTTCGGCAATTCCGATCGGAGAAATGATTGCCCGGAAAATAACAGGATCACAATGAAAAATTGAAGCAGCAGCACCATTTTTTCCATGCTGCCATTTGAATGGGCGGCGCAATCATCAGGGCAGGTAGTCGGTTTTAAACGCTGGGCTTTCAATGCCAGCCTTGCCCATCGTGAAAAATAATATCAATTCAAGGAGACAGTAAAATGAAAAACAGCATCTATCGATTTTTCCTGGCAGTGACCAGCGTGGCCATGTTTGCGGCAGCCCCGGCGCAGGGTGCGCAACAGTTTATCAATGTGCTCACCGGAGGCACCAGCGGCGTGTATTACCCGATGGGAGTGGCGCTGTCGCAGATCTACGGCAAGGTGTTGCCGGATGCGAAAATATCGGTCCAGTCGACGATGGCATCGGCTGAAAACTTGAATTTGCTGCAAGCCGGTCGCGGTGAAATCGGACTCACGCTCGGCGATGCGCTGTCCGATGCCTGGAGAGGCGACGCCGAGGCCGGCTTCAAGGTTCCGCTCAAGAAGCTGCGTGGTGTGGCCGGCATCTATCCGAACTATATCCAGATCGTGGCGTCGGCTGACTCCGGCATCAAGACACTGGCCGACCTGAAGGGCAAACGCATCGCGGTCGGCGCGCCCAAGTCGGGCACGGAACTCAATGCCCGTGCCATCTTCAAGGCTGCAGGCTTGGCCTATGGTGATTTTTCGAAGGTCGAATATTTGTCATTCGGTCAATCGGTCGAGCTGATGAAAAATCGTCAACTCGATGCCACGCTGCAGTCGGCCGGCCTGGGCGTATCGTCGCTGCGCGATCTGGCCGCATCGATCAAGATCGTGATCGTGCCGATTCCAGCCGCTGTGATCGCCAAAGTGGGCGATCCGGCCTATCAGGTCGGCACCATGCCCGCCAATACCTACGAGGGCCAGAGCGCCGATGTACCAACCGCATTCATACAGAATTTTTTGGTGACGCATCAAGGTGTGTCGACTGATACCGTCTACAAGATGACTAAAAGCATGTATGAAAATCTCGACCATCTGGCTGCCTCACATGCGGCAGCCAAGCAAATCAACAAGAATGTGGCGCTGACCGGCATGCCGTTGCCCTTGCATGCTGGCGCCGAAAAATATTACCGTGAAATCGGCTTGATCAAGTAATCGGCTTGAAGTGAGCAACACCGAAGGGGAGGACCGACGTCCTCCTTCCGTCAACACGTGTAGCAGGAGCAACTCAAGCATGTCTTCCAACAAGATATCTTCCACCACGATGGACGACGAAGAATTCCAGGAGCACGGCGCGCAGCGCACTTTGAGCGGCATGGCCTTGATGATCCTGATGGCGATCGCGCTCACATTCTCGATCTATCAACTGGTCATCGCCGGCTTTTCCCCGCTGTCGTCGCTGACAATGCGCTCCCTGCATGTCGGCTTCCTGTTGTCGCTGACCTTCCTGATTTTTCCGGCCTTCAAGACAGGAAAATTGACCTCGGTAGTCTGGTATGACTGGATTTTGGCCGCAACCGGTTTTGTCCTGTCGCTCTATCACTGGATTTTTGAGTCAGACCTGATCGTGCGCGCAGGCGACCCGAACACTGCTGATCTGGTGGTCGGCACCATCATGGTTGTGATGGTGTTTGAAGCGACGCGCCGCATGCTGGGCTGGGCATTGCCGATCGTTTGCGGTTCCTTTCTGCTGTACGGCTTGTTTGGACAATATCTGCCGATGCCGATGGGGCATCGCGGCTATGGCTTCGATCAGATCGTCAGCCAGCTGTTTCTCGGCGGCGAAGGCGTGCTCGGCATTCCCATCATGGTATCGGCCACCTATATTTTCCTGTTCATCCTGTTCGGCTCGTTCATGGAGCGCGCCGGGATGATTCAGCTGTTCAACGCGGTGGCGCTCGGTCTGGTCGGGCGCGCGACAGGGGGACCCGCCAAGGTTGCAGTGATCTCATCGGGCTTCATGGGCACCATTTCCGGCTCCGGCGTGGCCAACGTGCTCACCGTCGGCCAGTTCACGATTCCTCTGATGAAGCGCTTCGGCTATAGCCCGGTGTTTGCCGGCGCGGTCGAAGCGACTTCGTCGATGGGGGGGCAGATCATGCCGCCGGTGATGGGCGCAGTCGCTTTCATCATGGCCGAAACACTCAATGTGGCCTATGTCGAGATTGTCAAGGCGGCGATCATCCCTGCGACGCTGTACTACGTCACCGCATTCTGGATGGTGCATCTGGAAGCGGGCCGTCTCGGCTTGCTCGGGCTGCCCAAGGAAGAATGTCCCAACCCTTGGACTGCGCTCAAGGACAGCTGGTATCTGGTATTGCCGCTCGCTGGTCTGGTCGGGATGCTGTTTCATGGTTTCACGCCGATGTTCGCCGGCTTGAGCGGCCTGGCCCTGACGGCGATCCTGATCCTGGGCGCCGCAGTCGCTGCGCGCATTTCCCGGACCGCATTTCGCTATGTGTTCTGGGTCGGCGTGGGTCTGGGGGCGGCCACCTTCCTCGAATTTGGCATCTACGCCATTCTGGTCGTGATCGCGCTGCTGGTCATGATGTGCTTCCAGGTCAAGGGCGGCCGCGAAACCCTGAGCACGATTCGCAAGAGCATGATCGATGGCGCAAAGCAAGCTCTTCCGGTAGGCGTCGCCTGCGCAATTGTCGGCGTCATCATCGGCATACTGACGCTGACCGGCGCAGCGTCCAGCTTTGCCGGCTTCATCATGGCGGTCGGCGAAAAAAGCCTGTTCCTGTCGCTGTTCCTGACCATGATCGTCTGTCTGATTCTGGGCATGGGAATCCCCACGATTCCCAATTACATCATCACCAGTTCGATCGCCGCGCCAGCGCTGCTTGAACTGGGTGTGCCCCTGATCGTGTCACACATGTTCGTCTTTTATTTCGGCATCATGGCCGACCTGACGCCGCCAGTGGCGCTCGCTGCATTTGCGGCGGCGTCGATCGCCAAGGCATCGCCGATGAAAATCGGGATCAAGGCAACGCAGATCGCGATTGCCGGCTTTGTCATCCCGTACATGGCGGTCTACACTCCGGCGTTGATGCTGCAAGGCGACTGGAGCGTCGCTGCCGTGTTCTACATCGTGGCGAAAGCATTGCTGGCCATTGCCTTGTGGGGCGCGACTTCGGTTGGCTATTTGCTGGCGCCATTGAAGATGCCAGAACGCGTGTTCACCGGTGTTGCCGCCCTGATGCTGGTGACGGCATTGCCGGTGACCGATGAGCTGGGCATCGGCATGGCGGTGCTGTTCTTTGCTCGTCATCTCTGGCAAAAGCGGCAATTGGCGCTTGCATGATGCGGGCAGCATAAATGGCACTCGGGATTTGTCTTGCAGCGGCGGCCGGTCTGGCGATCAGCCTGCCGCTGCAGAGCTTCACGCTGGCCTGGGACCATTCGATTGAAAAGATTCGGTGGGAAGAGGATTACACGCTTGTCGCAAGTGCCCAAGGTCCGCGCTTGCGGCTGACCGAGGCCCGCATCCGCGGCTCGGGAGCCGGGATGGAAATGCCAACGGATGCCGTGCTGCGCGGCGGCGTCTGGCATTACACGCCGCTGTTGGGGCCACTCGAGCAGCTCAATCTGGCGCGTTCGGGTCAGGTGGCTGACTACAGTGTTTGCTGGGCCGGGCGCTGCCATCGGATGGCCGATCTGGTCGGTACGTTCGCTGCCGCGCCGCTGGTGCGGGTGTTCGCTTGCCCTTATCCGCCATCGCCATCGCCAGAATGAATCAGAACGCTTCAATCAACCAGGAATGACATCATGGATCTTGGATTACAAGGAAAAACGGCACTCGTGTTTGGCGCTGCCGGCGGGCTCGGCGGGGCCATTGCGCGTGCGCTGGCGGCCGAGGGCGCCAATCTGGTGCTCGCTGACATCAACGACGCGGCCCTGGCTGCGACTGCGCAAGAAATGCAAGAGGGCGGCGCCACTTTGATGACGTTGACATGGGACCTGGCCGACTTGTCGCTCATCGAGCACCACATCGGCCAGATCGAGCACCGGTTTGGCCAAGTTGACATCCTGATCAACAATACCGGCGGTCCGCCGCCGACACCGGTATCGGGCCAGACCCCGGCATTGTGGACCAGCAGTTTCCAGTCCATGGTATTGTCGGTGATCGCCATCACCGACCGCGTGCTGCCTGGGATGAGAAAGAAAAAATGGGGCCGCATCATCACCAGCACGTCGTCGGGCGTGATCGCGCCGATTGCCAACCTGGGGCTGTCGAATGCACTGCGCATGTCGCTGGTCGGCTGGTCGAAGACTCTGGCGCGCGAGGTTGGCCGCGATGGCATCACCGCCAACATCGTCTTGCCTGGACGCATCTCGACGCCCCGCATCGCCTTCCTCGATGAACAAAAGGCAAAGCGCGAAGGACTCGCTCTGGCCGAGATCCAGGCCGACAGTGCAGCGGCGATCGCGCTCGGGCGCTATGGACGTCCCGACGAGTACGGCGCTGTCGTCACTTTCCTGGCCAGCATCCAGGCCAGCTACGTGACCGGTTCGGTCGTCCGTGTCGACGGTGGCTTGATTGCCAGCATTTGACCGCGCTGCCCGTGTCAGGCTTTTTCGATACCACGACACCATATTGACGCCATTTAACTCGACAGGAGAAAATCAACATGAATGCCAACCTCAGCATGCAAGCCGGTGCCTTGTTCCACCTCGCTTTTCCAGTCAACGATATCGCGGCAACGCGCCGTTTTTACGGCGATCTGATCGGTTGCGCAGAAGGGCGCAGCGCACCCAACTGGGTTGATTTCGATTTCTATGGCCACCAACTGGTGGCCCACCTCGCCCCCGATGAATGCGGATGCAAGGCGACCAGTCTGGTCGACGGCCACGCGGTGCCGGCGCGCCATTTTGGCGCGATCATCGAGCGCGCGCAATGGGATGCGCTCGCGGCCAGGCTGCGTGAAGCAAAGGTCGACTTCATCATCGAGCCCTATATCCGGTTCCAGGGCTTGCCGGGCGAGCAGGCGACGATGTTCTTCCTCGATCCATCGGGCAATGCGCTGGAATTCAAGTCATTCGCCGATCTTGGCCAACTGTTTGTCAAATGATACCATCCAACAATATCAGGAGCATCATGCTGGATTTCGTCATTCCCCCTCCAGTGACGCCATCGCTCGCCGTCGCCGGCAGCGCCGAGCATCTTCCCCCCGAACGCTTTCCGATCCGCCGCGTGTTTTGCGTGGGCCGCAACTATGCGGCGCATGCGCGTGAAATGGGCCAGGACCCGGACCGCGAGCCACCGTTTTTCTTCATGAAACCGGCCGATGCCGTTGTCCCCGCCGAAGGCATCATCGCGTACCCGCCGGCTACCCGCGATTTGCAGCACGAAGTTGAAATGGTGGTTGCATTGAAAGCAGGGGGCAGCAACATCGCGCCCGAGCACGCATTGGCGCTGGTATGGGGCTATGGCGTGGGGCTGGACTTGACGCTGCGCGACTTGCAAGCGGTGGCCAAGGACATGCGCCGTCCGTGGGATCTGTCCAAGGGCTTCGATGCGTCGGCGCCGTGCAGCGCTCTGCATCCGGTGAGCGAAGTCGGTCATCCGACCGATGCGCAGATCTCCTTGACGATCAACGGCGTCGTCAAACAGAACGGCACACTGCAAGAGATGATCTGGCCGGTGGCCGATGTGATCAGCCATCTGTCGCGCTTTGTCGAGCTCGCTCCCGGCGACCTGATTTTCTCGGGCACACCGGCCGGGGTTGGAACCTTGCGACCGGGGGACCGGGTGCATGGCAAGCTCGCCGGCGTGGCCGAGTTCGAGCTCGAGATCGGGCAAGCGCCTTAACTGTTCGCTTTAAAAATCGACCAGGAAACCGGCGCCCAGCGATTTTTGTGAATAATTGTAATCGATCAAGCTCTGGCCGTAGCCGGAGAACGCTTGCAGATAGCCTTTCAGGTTTCTCGAGACCGGGAAGGCCCAGCCCGCTTGCAGCGAGCCGTATCCGGTGCGGAAATTGCGCCGCGCAGTCACCGAATATTCGTGACCATTTTCACGGAAGCTTGCCCGCACGTCGCCATTGCCCAGGTAGTCGGTGATGTCGGGATTGTCATTGTCCGATTTTGCGCTATCGAGCCGCTTCCATACCCGCGCCGCCAGCGAAAAATTGCCGCGGTCGACGCCGATTTCGGTGTAGATCCGGTTCCAGCTGCGCGAGAGGGTGCTGGTTTGTCCATTCGACTGATGCACCAGGCCGAAATTGATGTAACGGAAGTCGAGTCCGGCAAAATTGGCATGCAAGGGCAAGACCGCCATCAATTCAGGCTGGTAGTTGGTTTCCCGAAAAGGGCTCGATGCGGCGCGATTGTATGCCTGCCAGAAACTTTGCTGGGTATAGCCGAACCACAGGTCGACCGGGCTGCCGGCGATCTCTTCGGCAAACTTCATCTTGAAGCTCAACTGATAAGTCAGCTCCACATGTTTGGATTCGATGCCCCCCGGCGTGAACGCGGCAAAGGGCTGATCGTTGGTCGCGGTGCTGTAATTGGCCAGCAACAGATAATTGTCGCGGTGCGAGCGGAAGGCGAATCGGCCGCGCTTGGCTGCGTCGTCGAGTTCCCAGCGCTGCACGGTGCGTGAAATGGCCGACTCAGGCGGCGCAGCCGGCGCCGGCGCAGCAGTGGCTGCAGCAGTGGTGCTGACGGCGGCGCTGGGCGTCGGTGCCGGTGGCATCTTGGCCAAGGCATCGAAGCAGCCCAGGCGTGCGCTGGCATCGCCGATCACCGAGCAGCGCGACAAATCCTGCCCCAGTTCCGTGGCTGCGGCCGATTCGGGCACGGCCGAGCCTTCCGATGCTTGTACCATGACTGGCAACATGGCAGGCACCATGAAAAGCGACGCAACGACGAGGGTTCGAACATTCTGTTTCATAATTAATTCTGAATAAACATGCGGTGATGGTGAGCCGGCACGCCATGGCGTCGAAGGCGGTGGACCGGGCATCATTTGAACGTTGCTGCGCCGGTGTGGCTGGTTCAAAGCCGGATCAAAGTATAGCCGAATCCATCGTTTACCAGAAGCAATCGGTGTGCGCAGGAAACAGCAGTGTGGCGTGCTATATTGGTTCACTGCCAATCTCCATGAAGACCGATTGCAAGCCAATAAAATAATCGCATTGCTGGAAGCCGAGCATGGCGCGGTAGCCGCTCTGGTTGCCGGCGCCAGCCTCTCTTGTGCGCTTGAAAAAATCGTGCGCGAAGTCGAAATCCAATGGGGCGAGGGTGTCGCTGCGTGCATCCTGTTGCAAGACGATGCCGACCGCTTCGTGACGCTGATTGCGCCCCATTTCCCGCTCGCCTACCACCCTGTCTTGCTGGAATCGGACATCGGCCCGCGCGGCAGCGCGTTCGGCATCGCAGGATTCTCCGGCGCGCCTGTTTTTTCAGGTGATATCGCCCAGGATCAATCCTGGACCAACGCGCGCGGTGCCGCGCTGTCGCACGGTTATCGCGCCTGCTGGGCCGCGCCCATTTTTTCCGCCCGAGGACTCATATTGGGTGTATTGGGAATCATGTTTTCATCATCGCGCCATCCGACCCAGGATGAGACCGTGCTATTGACCGTGGCCACGCGCGCCAGTGCCCATGTAATCGAGCAGCATCTCCATGCGAGCTTGCAGCATGCACATCTGGACATGCGGGGCGACTTGCTGGCATGCGCAGCCGAGTTGCACGCGCAGGCCAAGGCCCAGACAGAGTCTGCTGCAGCCAGGATGATTCTGGTGGCGAGCGACGATGCTGCACTTCAAACGACGCTGCAGCACGCGCTGGGACGCCTCGGTTGCCGGGCTTTGCAAGCGTGCAACAGCGAATCGGCGATGCTCATCCTGGGCTGCGGCATCGGCCTCGACTTGTTGTTGATCCACGTGCTGGAGCGGGGCGAAGCGGACAGCCTGGAACTGGCGCGTCAAGCGAAGCGCCTGCTGCCAGGTTTGCAGATATTGTTCATGTCCAGCCGTCAAAGCGATGAACCAGTCGGTGCCGCCAACCTGGTTTTCGGGATCGATAGCTTGAATCAGTCCATTTGGGTCGATGCCTTGTCGCGCAACATCAGCGCTCTGCTGGCTGACCAGGCCATGAATGCGATTGTTTGAGCTTCATGCTTTGATCCGTGCCAGCCGCGGATCACATCACGGTTCGAGCACATAATTGCCTGGTGCCGGGCCCAGCGGCGCATAACCCAATTCAGGAGTGCCCATCGACGGCGGCGGCA
>CANFGA010000053.1 GCA_947446335.1 Oxalobacteraceae bacterium
CTGGTGATCGTCGCCGGTCGTCCATCGATGGGCAAGACCGCATTTTCGATCAACATCGGCGAAAACGTCGCAATCGACAGCGGCTTGCCGGTCGCGGTGTTTTCGATGGAGATGGGTGGCACCCAGCTCGCGATGCGGATGCTCGGCTCGGTCGGACAACTCGACCAGCACCGCTTGCGCACCGGCCGTTTGAACGACGAGGATTGGCCGCGCCTGACCCATGCGATCCAGAAGATGAACGACGCCCAGCTCTATATCGACGAGACCCCGGCCTTGAATTCGATCGAACTGCGTGCGCGCTCGCGCCGGTTATCGCGCCAGTGCGGCAAGCTTGGCTTGATCATCATCGATTACCTGCAACTGATGTCGGCCAACTCGTCGGGCGAAAACCGCGCAACCGAGATCTCCGAAATTTCGCGCGGCTTGAAGGGATTGGCCAAGGAATTGAATTGCCCGGTGATCGCGCTGTCCCAGCTCAACCGTTCGCTCGAGCAGCGCCCCAACAAGCGACCCGTGATGTCCGACTTGCGCGAATCGGGCGCGATCGAGCAAGATGCCGATGTGATCTTGTTCATTTACCGCGATGAAGTCTATAATCCCGACTCGCCCGACAAGGGGACAGCGGAAATCATCATCGGCAAGCAGCGCAATGGTCCGATCGGCAGCATCCGCCTGACCTTCATGGGCCAGTACACCAAATTTGGCAACTACAGCGGCGGCCTGGCACTGTATCAGGGCGACTAGGCGCAGGCGGCACCCTTCCAGGCTGTTTCGCACTTTCATCGGCGCCTCTGCCACCGGGTGCCCCAGTGGTGCTTCTTCCAATGGCGCTAGCGAACTGCGCCACCAAGGTTTCTGAACGGCTCCACCAGCGCTCTGAACGGCTCCACCGGCGCTCTGGACTGCTCCACTGGAGCAGTCCAGTCCCTGATCCAATACTCAATGGAGAATGACATGTTTGGACGCCTGATGCCCACTGAAGGCAAGTTTTTCGAATTATTCAATCAGCATGCCGAACTGTGCGTCAAGGGCGCCAACGAAATGCTGGGTCTGATGAGCAATTTCGACGATCTGGAAAACCGCGTGCAGATGATCGAAATCCTGGAAAAACAGGCAGACAAGGTCACGCATGCGACGATCGACATGTTGCACAAGACTTTCATCACGCCGATCGATCGTGATGCTATCCACAAGCTGATCACGCGCATGGATGACATCCTCGATCTGATGGAAGACGCCGGTCAGACCGTCCTGTTGTATGACTTGAAGGAAGTCACGCCGGAAGCGAAGCGCCTGGCCGAACTGGTGCTGGCCTGTGTTGAAAAAGTGCGCGATGCGGTGGCGCTGCTGAGCAACATGAAGAATTCGCGTCAGATACTCGTCATTTGCGAACAGATCGATCGGCTCGAATCGGATGCCGATCATGTGATGCGCGCTGCAATGTCGAAGCTGTTTCGCGACGAGCCCGATGTGCGCAACCTGATCAAGCTGAAAGCGATCTATGAATTGCTGGAAACGGTGACCGATCGCTGCGAAGATGTGGCCAACATCATCGAAGGCATCATCGTCGAAAATGCCTGAGCGTTTCATGCCGGAGTTTCTTGCGCCGGTATCTTGCAGTGTCCAAGATGGAGCTCCATGCATACCCTACAAATAAGCATCTATACGCTGGGCCTGCTGATTGCATTGGCGCTGCTGTTCGACTTCTTGAACGGTTTTCACGACGCCGCCAATGCGATCGCAACGGTGGTGTCGACCGGGGTGCTGAGGCCACAATCTGCAGTCCTGATGGCGGCCTTCTTCAATTTTTCTGCGATCTTCATCTTTCACCAGATGACGGTGGCCTCCACTGTCGGCAAGGGCATCATCGATCCGGATGTGGTCGATCAATATGTCGTGTTCGGCGCCCTGATGGGCGCCATCATCTGGAATATCGTGACCTGGTATTACGGCATGCCCTCGTCGTCATCGCATGCGTTGATCGGCGGCATGGTCGGCGCGGCGCTGGCCAAGTCCGGCACCGATGTGCTGGTGTCGGGTGGCTTGCTCAAGGTTGCACTGTTCATCGTGCTCTCGCCATTGCTGGGTTTCCTGATCGGTTCCCTGATGATGCTGCTGGTGTCGTGGATCTTCGTGCGTTCGACGCCGCGCCTGGCTGACAAGATGTTTCGCCGCCTGCAACTGGTGTCGGCCGCCGCCTATAGCCTGGGTCATGGCGGCAACGATGCGCAAAAAACGATCGGCGTGATCTGGATGTTGTTGATCGCAGCCGGCTATTCGAGTGCTTCCGATCTGGCGCCGCCGTCGTGGGTCATCATCGCCTGCTACATCGGATTGAGCCTGGGCACGCTGTTTGGCGGCTGGCGCATCGTCAAGACCATGGGCCAGAAAATCACCAAGCTCAAACCGGTCGGCGGATTTTGCGCTGAAGCCGGCGGCGCGGCCACGCTATTCGTGGCGACGATGTTCGGCGTGCCGGTCTCCACCACGCACACGATCACCGGGGCGATCGCCGGCGTGGGCTCGGTGCAAAAGATGTCGGCGGTGCATTGGGGACTGGCCGGCAAGATCATCTGGACCTGGATCTTCACGATTCCAGCCTCGGCGCTGATGGCTGCGATCGGATGGTGGGGCGCGCAGCAGATCATGTAGCTGCGCCGACGCCTGAAGCACCGGCCGGGCAGATCAAGCTGCGGCGCAGGCCCGATGAATCTGCCATTGTTCGCCGATGCGGCGCATGATGGTGGCATCGACCTGCATGCTGCTCGGTCCCTCACCGGAGAAAAAATTGAAACCTGACGAGTCCGATCGCTATCAATTGTATTACTGGCCTTCGATACAGGGCCGCGGCGAATTCATTCGCCTCGCGCTGGAGGAGGCCGCAGCCGCTTACGACGATGTTGCGCGCCGCCCGGAAGGGATGAGCGAACTGCTGCAATGCCTCGATGCCGAGGCGAACGCGCATCCGGCTTTCGCGCCACCGGTCCTGAGGTGCGGCGAGATCGTCGTGGCCCAGACCGCGAACATCTTGCTCTTCCTCGGGCCGCGCCTGGGCCTGGCGCCGCGCCTGCATGCCGGGCGCTTGTGGGCGCATCAATTGCAACTGACCATCGCCGATCTGGTCGGCGAAGCGCACGACAGCCATCATCCGATATCGGGCAATCTGTATTACGAAGAGCAGAAAAGCGCGGCGCAACTGCGCGCAGCTGATTTCACGTCGGCCCGTTTGCCCAAGTTTCTCGCTTATTTCGAACAGATACTGCAAGCGAAGCGCGGTCCTTGGATGGTCGGGGCCCGCTTGTCCTATGTCGACCTGTCGCTGTTTCAAGTCGTCGCCGGGTTGCGCTACGCCTTTCCGCATGCGATGGCGCGCCTGGCGCCGGCTTGTCCTGGATTGATCGCCTTGCACGACCGGGTCGCGCTGCGGCCCAACATCGCGCATTACCTCGCTTCAAAGCGGCGTCTGCCGTTTGGTGAAGAAGGCATCTTCAGGCATTATCCTGAACTCGACGAACCTGAACTCGATGCGCCTGGGCTGAATTCGGGCTGAACCCGGGCTGAGCAGGGACTGAACTTCAGACGCCGAACGGATAGGTCTCGGCTTCTTCGCTGGTCGTCCAGTGCACTGAGCGCTCCAGCGGCTGCAGCGCCGAGCTATGGTCGACATGGATCACGGCATCGAACTGGCGCGCCAGATCGGCGTGGAAGTAATGGCTCTGGCGCTCGCTCTCGGGCCGGTAGATCACGCCGATTGCGCGCTCCAGATAGCGCCGCCCGACGCCGGCTAACACGCTGTCGCTTGCGCGCAGCGGCAGCAGAAAGCGCGCCAGAGCGGTGGCGTGGAACAGCCCTTCGATACTATCTGCACGCGCCGGAACCAGTTTCTTTTTCTCGGCCGGCGCGCCCCAGTCCGAGGCCGCTGTGACTGTTCCTGAGCAGGTCGTCAATCCCAGCAAAAAGGATTCTTGCGCCGGGTAGCGCTGGCGCACCAGTTGGCCCAGGTTCAATTCTCCCCGCTCGCTCATCTGCGTGGCGCGCGCGTCGCCCAGATGTGAATTGTGGGCCCAGACCGCGATCTTGGCCACACTGCCTTTGCGCAAGCTGATGTGCTGGCGCAGTGCATCGAGTGTCTCGGCCATGTGCAGGTCGCGCATGTTCCAGGAAATATCGCGGCTTTGAAACATGGCGCGGTAATACGATTCGGCATTCTTGACGACGCGCGCATTTTGCTGCGCATAAAACAATTCGTCCGAGAAAGGATCGGGCACGCTGCCAACCGAGCGAGGCAGCTGCGCCGCTGCCGCGGCACTGAGATCGATCAGCTGTTCGATGACCTGTTGCGTGCAACCTGGCTTCATGCCAAAGCTGGTCGCATAGCCGTAATGCTGGGGATCGGCGCCGAACTGGTCGAAACAGCCGTAACGCTCGCGTGCCCGCGCCGCTGCTGGCGCATCGTTGAGATCGAGATAGTGCAACACCGAATCGATCGACTTGTGCAGGCTGTACAGGTCGATCCCGAAAAAGCCGACCCGCGCCAGGCCCGCTGCCTGTACCACACTCGTCTGCGCCGGGCTGGGTTTCGCATGATGCGCATTATGCAGCCGCAGCCACGCGATGAATTCGACCATCTCCTTGTTGCGCCACATCCACTGCGGGAAGCGCTGGAAACCCGACAGCGCTTGATCGGCGCTGCGATCATTGCCATCATGGCCGATATAGCGGCTCACTTGCAGCGCATCGGGCCAGTCGGCTTCGACTGCGATCGCATCAAAGCCGTGCTCGATGATCAGGCGCTTGCTGATGTCGGCGCGCAAGCGATAGAACTCGCGCGTGCCGTGGCTGGCCTCGCCGAGCAGCACCAGTGTGGCGTCGCCGATCTGCGCCATGACGGCGTCGAGATTGTCGTTCGGCAAAAGCGGCAGTGCCTGGGCGCGCAGCGCCGCGATCATCGATGATTCCAGCATGGCATTCTCCTTTTGCTGATGTTGCACGCTAGGTTGCAGACCCGGCGTCAAGCTTCATTGGTGGACAAGTCCCCGGCGCGATCGACGCGAACCGGGCCGGCGAACAGCGATGCCGCCGTGCGCGGCCAGCGCGCCTTCAGCAGCCGGTTTTTGGCGATCCATGTCACGCACACTTTGTCGCCCTGATTGCCGCCCAGAATACGGTATGCGCCGTCATCTTCACCGGCATAGAAGCCGACATGACCTTTGTCGCTGTCGGGCGATGTGCGCCAGAACACCATCACGGCGCCCATGCGCGGTTCTGTCGGATCGCCAAAGCGCTCCCATTGTCGCGCGCCCAGAGGATTCGATGGCAGCACTTCATCTTGCATCGTGGCGCCGATGCAGTGCGCAACGAACAGACCGCACCAAGGCACATCGTCGCTGCCGTAGTGAATGTCGAGGTTATCTGCCCAGTCTAGGATCACCGGGTTGCTTCCTGAACCCGGCATTTCTCTGGTATCGAGCAGATTTTCCGCCTCGGCCAGCCATGGCAGCAACACGCCGGAAGGCGTTTCCGCCATTTCGGCAAACAGCGCCGCCGACGTGCCGGGGCCGACGATGCCATCGACTTTCAAGCCGGCCTTTTCCTGGAACGCCCTGACCGCAGCGATGGTTCTGCGGCCCCAGACTCCGTCGACTTCGCCGACGGCAAAGCCCTTGGCAAGCAGCGCTTGCTGTATCTTCTTGATCGTGTCGTTGTGCATGGCATCTCCGTTGATGATGGATCGTTCGAAGATTGGAGTTGCCGCATCGTCAAAGGTTCTGGCTCTGGTCGGTTTGCAAGGCGCCGAGGCTGAAAAAAAGTAAAAAAAAGTCAAAAAAAAGCCCTGCTCGCAAGCAGGGCTTTCGTGATTTCGAAAAAACAATTACATTTACAGCACTTCGCTGGCGTGATCCGCCAGGCGCGAACGTTCGCCGCGCGCCAGCGTCACATGGCCGCTGTGAGCCCAGCCCTTGAAACGATCGACGACATAGGTCAGTCCGCTCGATCCTTCGGTCAGGTACGGTGTATCGATTTGCGCGATATTGCCCAAGCACAAAATCTTGGTGCCGGGACCAGCGCGTGTGACCAGCGTTTTCACTTGCTTGGGCGTCAAGTTTTGTGCTTCATCGATGATCAGGAACTTGTTGACGAAAGTGCGTCCGCGCATGAAGTTGAGCGACTTGATCTTGATGCGCGAGCGGATCAGGTCTTGTGTCGCTGCACGGCCCCATTCGCCGCCATCGCTGTCGGATTTGTTCAGCACTTCCAGGTTGTCGTCGAATGCGCCCATCCACGGCGACATTTTTTCTTCTTCGGTGCCTGGCAGGAAACCGATGTCTTCGCCCACTGGCACCGTGACGCGGGTCACGATGATTTCATTGTAGAGCTTCGTTTCCAGCACTTGTGCCAGACCGGCGGCGAGCGCCAGCAAGGTCTTGCCGGTGCCGGCCTGGCCGAGCAGGGTGACGAAATCGCATTCCGGATTCATCAACAGGTTCAGCGCGAAATTCTGTTCGCGGTTGCGCGCGGTGACGCCCCAGACATTGTTCTTGTTGTGGCTGAAGTCGCGCAGCGTTTGCAGCACGGCGGTCTTGCCGTTGATTTGCTTGACCTGGCCATAGAACGAGGCTTCGCCATTCTTCGGTTCCAGATAGACGAACTGGTTCACCAGCAGCGACGGGATGAACGGGCCGGTCACGCGATAGAACGTCGAGCTGCTGCCGTTCTTGTTTTCTTGCCACGATTCCATGTCCTTGCCATGCTTGTTCCAGAAGTCGTCCGGCAGCGTGATGATGCCCGAATACAGCAAGTCGGTATCTTCGAGCACATGGTCGTTGAAGTAATCTTCGGCCGGCAAGCCCAGCGCGCGCGCCTTGATGCGCATGTTGATGTCTTTCGACACCAGCACCACCGGCCGTCCAGCCTGTTCCGCTTCGAGCGAGCGCACGACAGCGAGGATCTGGTTGTCGGCTTTTCCCACTGGCAAGCCTTCTGGCAGGTCGGCGCTTTGCAAGCGGGTCTGGAAGAACAAGCGTCCGCGCGCATCCTTGTTGCCCAGTTTCGACAGCAGTATGCCTTTTTCTATCGTGTCGTCGGCCGTGTTGGCGATCAACGCGTCGAGCGTGCGCGATACCTGGCGCGCATTGCGGGCCACTTCGGTCATCCCTTTTTTGTGATCGTCGAGCTCTTCGAGCGTCATCATCGGCAGGTAGACGTCGTGCTCTTCGAAACGGAACAGCGATGATGGATCGTGCATCAGCACGTTGGTGTCGAGCACGAACAGCTTGGTCGTGCCGGTCTGGTCGGCAGCGCGGCTGGCCGACGACTTGATCGGCACTTCGACCGGCTTGTGCTTGGCCGGATGGGCTGGCTCTTCGAGCTTGACCGGCGCGATCTTGGCGCGCACGGTCTTGGCCTTGGCTGCCAGCGCTGTCGGCGCAACGACCGGTGCTGCCAGCACTGGAGCTGCTGCCATTTCCGCAACCGGCGCCGCTTCAGGAGTGGCGACCGGCTTGGCCACCATCAATGCCGGCACTTGTCTGGTCTTGGTGCCGCTCTTCGCGCGCACTGGCGCTGGCGCCGGACTGGCAACGACCGGTTTTGGCAGCGCCTTGCTTGTGCGCTTCGGTGCTGCCGGCTGCGGTGCGGCCGGCGCAGCTTGAATAAATGGTGTCGCCGCCATTTTCGGTGCGGCTGCTTTCTTCGCTGCAGGCGCTGCTGTGCGCCCGGCAGTCGGGTAATCTGCTGGCAACAACATCGTTGCAGGCTTCGATGGCAATTTTGGTAGTGGCATCAGGATCTCAATCAAAAAATGTCTGGAATGATCCGCCCACGGGCTGCCCTGGAGCTGGCCGCATGGGGTGGATGCGAGGGATAAAGAGGTAATCGGGTCGGCTGGTCTGGCCCGACGCGGATGTCGGGAGGGTGCCGAAGGGCGGCCTGAAGATCAAGAAAATTCCTGGGTGACTCTGATGGGCTGATTCTCAAATCTTTTGACATGGGTTGATCAAATTTTTCTTCGAGGCCGACGACGTTAAGATTGGTGCACTACAAATTCCAGCACTTCATCGACATGGCCTGCTACTCTCAGGCCTCTCCATTCTTTCACCAATATGCCGTCAGCGTCAATGACAAACGTACTGCGCTCGACCCCGCGCACCGTCTTGCCATACATCTGTTTCATCTTCATCACGCCAAATTGCAAGCAAACCGCTTCGTCGGGATCGGAGATCAATTCGAACGGCAAATCGAGCTTGGCTTTGAAGCTTTCATGGGAGCGCAGCGAGTCGCGGCTGATCCCGTAAATCTCGGCACCGGCGGCGATAAATTGCGGATACAGGTCGCGAAAAGCGATGTTCTCGGTGGTGCAGCCCGGCGTATTGTCTTTTGGATAAAAAAACAGGACCGTGCAGCGCGCGGCGCGGCCCGACAAGTGAAATGTCAATGCACTGGTCATCGGTGCTGAAAAATCAGCGACGGCGGTTAAGGATAGCGTGTCGGCCACAAATTCTTTCTTGAACTGTCAACATCGGCGCTGATTGAAATCCTGGCAGCGTAACCAGTGGGCGCAAACTCATCAACGCGCAGCGCCTTGCACGATCAATCGACCCGAACGGCCCGGCACTTCACCCCAGGTGATCGGGCAAACTGGCAGCAAGTCATCCTTCACCTTGGCGTGATATTGCTGCATCGACGCCAGTTGATAACCCTGGGCTTGCCATCCGGCCAGCAACTGCTCGAACACCGGGGCCAGTTTTTGGCCCTCGAGTTCGGCGTGCAGCGTGTACACGTGATCGCGCTTGGCACCGGCGGTCAGCTTGAGCAAATGCGCGGCGATGTTGGCGGTCGTGATCACGGTGCCGTCGATGGTGCGTCCCAGCAATTCGTCAAGCGTAGGCAGCGTGGTTGGCAACTGTATGCACGGCAGCGTCTTGTTTGCATCTTGCAGCCGATGCGGACCGCTCGCTGCGCTGGCCAGCGAGCCATCCTCTTCCAGCAGCGCACGCCCATCTGAAGCATACAGGTAACCGGCCGTTTCGTGCTCGCCGAAAGCAACAGGATTCATCTGCCAGCCAGCTGCGCCGTGGGTCGACGCCGGGGCGCCGAACACTTGCGCGTAGCGCGCAGCGGCGCGGCGCATCATCCGGATGGTCCAGGCTGCAGCTTGCTGGTGCACATTGTCTTGCCAGCGTACATGATCCCAGGTGTGGATGCCGCACTCGAAGCCGGCATCGCGCACGGCTTGCATTTCATTCGTGCAATCCTTGCCGATATCGGGCGCTGGCAGCAGCACGCCGTACATCAGCGTCTTCAAGCCATAGTGTTCGAGCACCGAGGTGCGCGCCACCTTGCTGAAAAAGCCCGGTCGCAATGCGCGCCGCAGCGCCCAGCCGGTATGGTCGGGGCCGAGCGAAAACAGGAAGGTGGCTTGCGCCTTGTACAGACCCAGCAAGCGCACCAGGTTGGGCACGCCTTCTCTGGTGCCGCGATAGGTGTCGACGTCGATTTTCAGGGTCAGCAGTGGCCCGCTAAGCGTATCGGTCAAAATCAATCCATCAATCCATCAACGCGCGTGCTTCGGCCACCTGACCGCGGTAAGCATCGAAAATGTGACGCAGTGAGTCGGCCATCGTCGTGCTCGGCTGCCAGCCCAATTCTTCGCAGGTATTGGTGATCTTCGGCACCCGGTTTTGCACGTCCTGATAGCCGGCGCCGTAATAGGCGCCGGCGGTGGTTTCGATCAGCTTCACTTGCGCGGCGCTGTCGGCGTATTCAGGATATTGGGCGGCCAGTTCCAGCATCATCGCTGCCAAGTCACGGATCGAATAATTGTTGACCGGATTGCCGATGTTGTAGATCTTGCCGCTGGCAGTGCCGTTCTGGTTATCGATGATGCGCATCAGGGCGTCGATGCCGTCATCGATGTAGGTGAACGCGCGTTTTTGCGCGCCGCCATCGACCAGCGAAATGTTTTCGCCGCGCACGATATGACCGAAGAATTGGGTAACGACGCGCGACGAGCCTTCCTTCGGCGTGTGGATCGAATCGAGGCCGGCGCCAATCCAGTTGAACGGGCGAAACAGCGTGAAATTCAAGCCTTCCATCCCGTAGCCCCAGATCACGCGATCCATCAATTGCTTGGCGCAAGAATAGATCCAGCGCGGCTTGTTGATCGGGCCGCAGATCAATTCGGACGCTTCAGGGTCGAATTCGTCATCGTGGCACATGCCATACACTTCCGAGGTCGACGGGAATACCAGGTGCTTGCCATACTTGGCAGCCGAGCGCACGATCGGCAAGTTCGCTTCGAAATCGAGTTCGAACACGCGCAGCGGTTGCTTGACGTAGGTCGATGGCGTGGCGATCGCCACCAGCGGCAAGATCACGTCGCATTTCTTGACGTGGTACTCGACCCACTCCTTGTTGATCGTGATGTCGCCTTCGAAGAAATGCATGCGCGACTTGTAGTCTTGATTCTCAAGCAAGTCCTTGATGCGATCCGACATCATGTCCATGCCATAGACGTGCCAATCGGTCGTTTCCAGGATGCGTTTCGACAGATGGTGACCGATGAAGCCGTTGACGCCGAGGATGAGGACTTTTTTCATTGTGAATTCTCTTCTTTGAGGGTGTTGGTGCAGGCGTGCAGGCGGCTTTGCAGTGCGCTGGCGGTGATGGCGATGCCATCGGCTGTCAGTGCAGAAATGGCCAGCATGCGGGCGTCGCCGCAGACGCCGAATATGCAATTATCCACTACAGACAAGCCAAGTGGCAAACCGGATGCCAGTTTTTGGCTGATGCGGGCGCGCTCGATCACGTAGCGTATCTGGTGCACATCGGTGAAGGCGCCGGGGTAGGGCGGGGCGACGGCGCGGTGCAGGTTGTAGACGCTCTGCGCCGGTGCACTCCAGTCGATGCGGCCATCTTCGGGTTTGCGCCCGCCGAAATAGCCGCCTTGGGTCAAATCGTTGGCCAGTTGCGGCGCATTGCCTGCAAGTAGCGCCGGCAGCACCGACCAGAGTGTTTGCTCGGCTGCGACGGTGACCTTGCCGAATACCTCGAAGGCGGTGTCGTCGGGCAAGATCGGCACCGCAGTCTGGGCCACGATGGCGCCGGCGTCCGGTTTCACCGTCATCCGGTGCAAGGTGGCGCCGGTTTGCGTGGCGCCAACCAGCACCGCCCAATTGACGGGCGCGCGACCGCGAAATTGCGGCAGCAGCGAGCCGTGCATGTTGTAGGCTGGCGCCACTGCCAGCACGCTGGCCGGCAGCATGTGGCGGTAATAGAAACTGAACAAAA
>CANFGA010000054.1 GCA_947446335.1 Oxalobacteraceae bacterium
CAAATCCTGCTGGTGGCGAACAAGTTCCAGACCGGCTTCGACCAGCCGCTCTTGTGCGGCATGTATGTCGACAAGCGCCTGGCCGGCATCCAGGCGGTGCAAACGCTGTCGCGCCTGAACCGCGCCCACCCCGGCAAGGACATCACCTACGTGCTCGACTTCGTCAACGATCCCGCCGACGTACTGGCTGCCTTCAAGACGTATCACACGACGGCCGAATTGTCGGCCACGACCGATCCGCACTTGGTGTTCGACCTGCGCGCAAAATTGGACGCGGCCGGTCATTACGACGACTTCGAGGTGGAGCGCGTGGTGGCGGTCGAACTGAAACCGGATGCGAAACAGAGTGAACTGATTCATGCACTGGAGCCTGTGCAGGATCGGGTGATGAAGCGCTACAAGAGCGCGCAGGCGGCTTTGAAAGCCGCACAGGAGATAGATGACGGCAAGGCAGCCAAGTCGGCGCAGGACGAATTGCATGCGCTGATGCTGTTCCGCGATGACATGGGTGCCTACCTGCGGCTATACACCTTTTTGTCCCAGATCTTCGACTATGGCAATACCGCGATCGAGAAGCGCGCCATCTTCTACAAGCGCCTGCTGCCGCTGCTGGAATTTGGCCGTGAGCGCGAAGGCATCGACCTGTCCAAGGTCGTGCTGACGCACCACCATCTGAAAGACCAGGGACCGCGCACGCTGCCGCTGGCCGGCGGCGACACGCCGCAACTGGCGCCGATCACCGAAGCGGGCAGCGGCAGCGTGCAGGAAAAGGAAAAAGCCTGGCTCAACGCGATCATCGAAAAAGTGAATGGCCTGTTCGACGGCGATCTAACCGACCAGGACAAACTGGTCTACGTGAACAATGTCATCAAGGGCAAGTTGCTCGAATCGGCCACGCTGCGCCAGCAGGCCAGCAACAACACGAAGGAGCAGTTCGCCAATTCGCCCGACCTAAAAACCGAACTGATGAACGCGATCATGAGCGCGCTGGACGCGCATACCTTGATGAGCACGCAGGCGCTCAATTCAGCGACGGTGCAAGGCGGGTTGAAGGATATTTTGCTTAACCATACGCATCTTTATGAAATGCTTCGGGAACGGGCTGCGGCCTAATTCATGCGCTTATACACAACGGCCCCCCACTGTCGGCGATATTTGATTCAATGATGGCATGGCTGCTCTTGATTGGAAAGCAGTAAGGATGTGCTGTCATGTGGACGAATGGTAAGTCGTTCGGCTGCATGTCTACGCATTCAGCTAATGCGGCAGCACCCCTTAAACTTGGTCAAAAATTTCCTTGATGGTAGGGCCCATTAATTTATAAATTTTTCAGAGCTTCACTTACTTGGTCGCGCCACGGGTTAGAAATTGAGGACAGGTTGCGCTTAATGTCGTCCACCACCTGGTCTCCACCGTTCTGTTTTACCATGTGGCGTAAAATTTGATTAAGTGCACCTGCACGAGCAGCCGCTAGCGCGATGTCCGTCGCGCGCCAGTTTGAATGCATGAATGCGTTAATAAGTTCGTGTATGGCAATTTTGCACTTATCCCGATCGACGAAGAGCATGAGCTTAAAAAAATCAGACGCATCGTCCGCTTTCTTCAGCTCTTGATAGACAGGCGGAAAGACTACGGCAATTAGCGGAGACACTGGTTCGCGCTGACATCTCAATAGGAACGGGAAGAGAACAACCGATGACCGCACGAAAGCCTTCTGATCAACGAGGGAGGAGTCCAAAATTAGGCTCGCCGCATGCACTACAGCATGTTCTGGATAGTCAATGCGTCCTCTACCGACAATCATCAAAGCGAGATCATCAATAGCCAACATGATGCGCTGACGCGCGACTGAGGGGCAGCGGTTGAAGGCTGATAGGTTCGTGGCGAATACTTCGGCAGATAATTCACGCTTTAATCCGATGCGAATAGCCTGCGACCCATTGAGGTTTGATCCCATAGTACTGAGAAGTTTGTCGAGATTAGCGTAATGATTTGTTCCAGTATTCTGGGATAGGATAATTTCCAGAGCGCGAGACGCGAAACGGCGGATTTGATTACTATTTGCATGTGCCAGCAACCGCATAGTCGTGTCGACGGCGGTCGATGCGTCTATACTTTGGTCTTCTAGCAGACGATCGATGATGTCGAAGCTGCCAGCCGGGTCTCGCATGAGAAGTTGGAGCACGGGATCTAGTTGGCGCCCCGCAACCATTGATTTAAGCTGCCTTGCGGAGGCAGATCGCAGCAGATGCCGCAGAAGATCGATACGGCGCTCGTCAGCGAGCGTCGGTATATCCAGGAGCCACTGGAGATCGCCTTGGATGGGGGCGATGAGGTTAAGTAGTAGGATATCCGTGCCTCGACTGTGGGAAAGTCTGACAACGGTGTTACGCAATTCGGCTATGGCTCCTATCGCTATTGCTCGCTCGATCAGCTGTCCGTGTAGGCTCCAAGCCGCCAGACCGTTCGCAGCGTCTAGTAGCTTGACTTCTGCCAAAAGCTCATCAAGGTTGAGATCCGCTATAAGAGAACGTGCGGCATCAGCGTGCTGATCGTCCACCAACAAGCGTAGTAACCGGTGTTTCGCATTACTACGTATATCCTCAGGCGCCTCTGCGAGTGCAATAGCGAGCTTTGCCGAGAAGTCTGGATAGTGAGTGAGCGATGCCTTCGCAAGTGTCGGGCTGAGTAACAGCAGTTGCAGGACGTGGGCAGGATCGAGCTCAACTATAGCGGCGGCGCGCTCGTTATCGAAACCCAGTGCGACGCCGTCCCCGACTGCGCCTAGCAACAACTTATGGCCACGTGCGGTCGAGAGCATCTTCACATTTGCAATGGCGTCGATCGGCAACCTGCTCGCTAGTTGGACGGCGGCACCGCGAATTGCTTTAGCTACCGATAGTTGCAATCGTACATCCCTCAACTTCTCTGTAAGAGCCAGGAGAAACCGCCATGCCTCGGGCGATGGGAGAGTCGCAGCCGCACGTTGAGCGGCGCGCCCGAGCTCAGGTTCCAGTCGTCTGATTGCATTCATGTTGCGGGTCGAGCGGCTGTTGGCAATGTCCAATAAGCCAAGTGCAGCATTCGGCGACTTCTCCAGTTTATTGTGGAGCTCGTTCCAGAGTAACGAGATCCTGAGTTCTGCTTCGGTAGCACCATTTTCAGAAGAAAGTTCTCCAAGTACATCGTCTTGAAGCAGCGTGGGATTGTTGCTACCAAAAATCCGGTCAACTAGCTCACACGACCACCTGTGCCGAGCAACTGCCGGTTTTTTCGCATCTATCCGGCGGCCTGACCAATCACTAAAACGTGGCCTAGCGTCTTTCGGCGCAAAGACTAAGTCGAAGCTTCTTCCACCGAGGGTTCGCGGGGAAAGAGCAAAAGTCGAAACTGCGAATGATCGTCGAAAAGACGGCCAAACGGCCATCAGCAAGCGAAGCGTAATTCCCTCGGGATCGGATGAGTCGAACATCACAATTGGTTTACGCTCCTCAAGGAATAATGCCTCGACCAACTCCACACTCTGCGAGATGTCGACGTTTGGGATCAGATCCGATTGTTGATTGGTTTGGATGCGCTCGGCTGGAGCCAAAGGCCCGTCCCTATATAGTGATTCAACAAGACCTGGAATATTTACCCCCGCAGTCCAGTCGAGCATGGGTAAGATCAGGCTACGCGTCCGCACGCAGCCCGCACGGGGAGCATTGAAGTCCTGCCACGTACACGCGAATACGTAATGCAGTCCAGACGGCAACGGGTAGCAGGTGAGATAGGGCTTGAAAAGTTCACCGGGACGTTGCGGTCCGGCGGCATCTGACAAACGATCTACGAGGTCTTGATCCGACTTGGGAAGCTTTACAGAAGTCGATAGTAGCTGGTGCCCTTGCCGGTAACCGTGCAGTTGTTGGTCAAAGAGCGTCATTTTTTGGTCACTTGCTCATAGCCCAAGCTACTGGATAGGTGACATCTGGATCATTATGCCAAACGCCGTCGCGCTCTAGCATGACGACACCTATGTCGGAAATGTCACTATTTTGGCATTTTTTTTTGAATGCCGGGTCACGCTGTAAATCCCCCCCTAAAATGCTCACTCCGTAGATTCGTATATCGATACGATCTACGTCGTCGAGCGCTCCTGAGAACAGCGGAAATTCTTTGCAGAGGTAGGCCGCCGGGCCGGCCGCTTGGCTTTGTGCGTCAAGAAGATCCCAAGCCGTCACGATGATTGCTACCCGCGGCTTTCCACCGTCAGGCCTGTTAGAAAGGCGGTCTTGAAGCAGGCGCAGCAGTTCGCATAGAATCACCTGGGTTGGCAGCTCAGCCTTATCTTTTCCCTCGCCGATATGACGCAACATATCGCGAGCGGTTACCCAGTCAAGTGGTTGAACATTGAGCGGCGAATGCACACGCACGAAAAGAAGTGCTCCTTCGGCTTTTCCCAGTTCGTCCAACCATTCCTGTGGCAATTCAGAGTTCGTCACCGCGTCACGCCATAGCTCGCCTGAGAAGTCGGGAACAACCAAATCGGTAGATTCTTCATCATTCCCAATTTTCAGTGAGACACTGAAGTCTTGGCGCTCTGAATTCCTATCCGTGCGGCCTGCAAATTCGCCTTTGAGCAGGTGCGCGCAGATGGAGTCGACGTATTCGGTGCTGCTAGGCATTCCCGCGCGGATCAGGGTGCCCTTGTGCTCCTTCAACGAAATCCACAGCCGTCCGACGTAATTGCTCTTCCCAGAGTCAGGGCCTCCAACGAGAACGATCGATTTTCGGTTCATTAGCGCTTCCCGAAGTGAAAAAAGGCCCGGGTCGGATGCGAAGATTCTTCCACTGGCCAAGGGTTGAGTCGGACAACGGAGGTTGTTAAAGTAGTTGCGATCAGTTCGGCAAGCCCGATACCAGGGCTAACGTCGTCATTATCGGAAAAGGAGGCGATTGAAGCAAACTCGATCATGAAATTTAACCTCTTGCCATATAGCTGTACCCGCTCCAGCGCCGCCGTTGGAAACTCGCCCTTATCGCGCCAACTTGCGACCAAGATGGTTCGAGGGCGCGGTATAGGCAACAAGGGAGCTATGCGCTCAATCAGGTGGGTAATCTGATAAATTGCTAGTTGGCGAGTATTCTCATCTACGAACTGGCGACCATCAACCATGAACCATATCACTTCCGCCCCTTTGAGAAACCCAAACCTATCTGCTTCACCATTGCTGAGCAAGGTCCGAGACCATTCACCAGGAAGGTCAGGCATAAGCAGGTCAAATTTGCGACCGTCAGCATCGCGACGAAGCCTCAGGTGCAGAAATCCCGCCTGCCGAACGTCAGTTAGCTCAGTGTGAATAGTCATCTGATCGGGCGGATTTCCATCATTCCAAATCCGTGTACCGCTCGCGATTTCATCGAGTGCCATGAGTGTTCGACTGTTAGCATAGCTAAAGCCGTTGAGCATGCGACGTGCAAGAAGAAGATAAAGACTGGCAATACATGCGGTCTTGCCAGCGTTAGGTAGGCCCACGATACCGATTAAATTGGCATACTGGCCACTCATCATAGCATCGGCATCGCGCAGCCCGAGCGTACCACTGCGGGGAAGCGACGGCTTATCTTCTGGTGCGATAAGAACGGCCCTGCCAGTCACGCTGACTAATTGAGCGTCGGTACTGGTACTGGCCTCGCTGTTACCTTCGGCTTTGTGGTCATGCAGTTGAACGTCATCTTTGCGTAACCGAGTGAATGCCGCCTGGCGCGATGGGCAGTCCTCCGGATTGGAATAGCTTTGCATGCAGATACCAGTCTCTGGAAAGGTACATTCCGCTGAGTCGCAAACTCGTTCAGTCATAGTCCGCCCACGGTACCCGCTTGCAGGTGATGGATCGCACCTTCTAGCAACGCACGGGCCCCCCATTCCGACGCAGATATTTTCTCGTTCGCAAAAGGCGTATCACTTACGCCCATTTTGATCGCCGCAATGAGTGGGAAAACGGCCGGCGCATCATTACTGACTGTACGAAGATTCTCAGCAAGCTTATTTCGGTTGCTTCCGAGTTTTTCAATAAGTTCGATAAGAGATAACGATTCGCTGTCTACGATATTACGTAGCACTATATTCCGGTGTGCGTCCGCCGGCAGCCTCCTGAGCTTGGCAGCGGCATCGAGTCCCGCCACGACCGCGCGCACGGCGTCGTGCATGCCAGCGAACGGTATATCAAGGATTTCGCTGCGGTCCGACAGCAGCCACCACATGAAGTCAAGTTCTTCACGATCGAGCGCCGCGTTTTCGCGCATCGCCGAGACCATTGGTTCGACAGCTCGGCTAAAAGCGTGGTTGACTTTGGCTCCATTCGCCGCGTTCTGGTCAATATTGACCGTGCCGATCAGGGGTATGGTGCGCCGTTCTCGGGCAGCATTGGCAACCCTACGGACGCGGGTGCGGCTGGCTTGAAGCAGATCCTGACGGATTTTTTCGACCTTGATCTGAGCGAGTGGAGACTGGAACCAGAGTGCCGACCAGAAGGCTGCGGCCAAGGCGTCGACCGTGTTCCAGCTACTACCATCTGAGGGTTCGCTAACCAAGTCGATAGCGGCAGCCATCATTAGAACCTTGATCTGCAGTTCGCCCTGATCGACCGAACGCACGAATGACGAAGCGTATTTTTGAATATTTTCCTCGCCCACAGCAGCAATTTCAGGTGGAAGCGCAGATTGACTGGCGATCGAGGCTGCGATGATGGATGCGTTGCTAACTGCGCTGAGAGGCGAAAGCACTTTGAACCAGTTCCTGATGTCGGTTATAGCATGTTTCCGTTTCTCGACCCAATCGTCGCCGGTACCCGTTTCAAATATCAGAGCGTATTCGGCCATGTTACTCATTTTGCTTCCTTTGATTGTTCACGCTTCGCAAGCGCATTTTCGATCTTGTCGCGGAGTTCACTGATGCGGTTTGCACGAACCACATTCCTCAACAGCCTACTTTCCGTCTCATGGTTAAAGCCGCCTCGGATTACGTCTGGCACTGCGTTTAAACCTATCAGGATATGGAGTCGGTCGCCCTCATCAAGATCCCGGAAGAAGCGTAAATGCAGGTTCTGGTATTCAGACTCGTCCACCTGAATATTAGCTATCACGCCTTCCTCGGTCGGTAGGATAATTTCGACGTGTGCCTGTGCGGTGTCGACGAAGGTCTTGAAGAATTGCTGTTCGGGCGGCTTCGGTCCCAGTCGAAAGTTCGGAGCCCCGAGGACGGTGCGACTATCACGCCCGCCGAGTCGTACGATATCCGCCTCAAAACGTTTCAGATCGTCGTTCCAAGTCCTGGGATGTAGGGTAACCGCTAAGGCATCCTTTGGCTCGTCCCAGTCGAATTCAACAATGTTGTAAGAATAGGTATGTGTGCCACCTATCTCATCGGGCGTTGTAGCTCCAGATGCAAGCATCATGAGATCGCATCCTTGTTCAACGTTCTGGATGTCAACGGCGGCCAGATGCTCATGACCAGAAATAAATATGCGAGCTCGGCCTCTCAGAAATTTTACAGTCTCGACGGAGTCGGCATACCAACTAAGCGGGTGATGAGTCAGCACAACAAGTTCCTCGCCGGGCTCCGCCTTCATGACGCGCTGACGCGCACCGAGCAGGAGATGACCTCGCTCATCTCGCCCCTTTGTGCAAATCAGAGCGGAATTGAGACGTACAAAACGAATAGCTCTTCCTTCCGCGAGTTCTACCCTGCGCTCGGCGTTACTTTTGCCCGTGCAGTCGAGTGGGCATTGGTAAGCGTCTGCGAAGCGACGGTATTCTGCGAATCTGAGATAGAGTATCTCCCGGTCAACTTCCTCTGAAAGAAAACTGTCCAGGGTTTCTTCACCTTCTTCGTGGATCGCATTAAGCATCCGCTCCGTTATTCCTTTGATCGTGTCGCGGTCGATATCGTGGTTTCCAGGCACCATCTGAATGTCGGCCGCCGTACAGCCCACACGACGGGCAAGTTCATCTAGCCATTTGCCAGCAACATCATATTCATGGCGCTTGCCGGCGTATGCAATGTCACCAGTGACGATGATGCCAGATGCCGTCTTATTTGGTAGGCCAGCGACAATATTGGCTGCATCCAGCATCAACTGATCCCGGACGTCCTCGTTGACTGTGAGCTTGCCGCCTCTTTTTTCTTGGCCGAAGTGAATATCTGAAAGATGCACGAATACAGCGGTCAAGCTGATCTCCTTATTTTATAATGCTATTATTGTAATCTAGCAATGAAGAAATAGGGAGTAGATCCGCTGGTCATTTATACGCAGAATGGTTAGATTTTGGATGTAGTTGGTATCAAATTTCAATTAATATACGTAAAATTTATAACGAATATTTGTCTTTGATGCGTTCAATCATAGAACCGTTCAAGGACCTCCCATGCAGGAAAAATTCCGAACATGCGATGCATTGCTCAGTAGCCGCTACCTTCGGCAGCGGACCAAATTTAAGCCCTCAAGACTGAAGAAAATTGTCGTGATGACATCGAAGTTGTGAAAAATAAAATGACCACCACTGCTACACAGCAGACGGTACGTGGCGTACGATTCTGTCGGGTTGCACTGACCAACAGCACCCAATCCGTTCACATCAAACGATCGTTTTCCCTGCACAAGAACAAGCCATTGTTCTGAACGCTATGTGTTCAAATAAAAGCATTATCTGAACACCTACGCCGACTGAACACTTGTATCGCCCTCCACGCAGGTCTGCGCGTGCCGGCCGATGTCATTTTCAGAAGACGCCTGCACCAGTTTAGTGGCCGAAATCAAGCAAGTGCAGGGGACTCCTGAGCAGCGGATGGTCAGGAGTCCTCTGCACTAAATTTAAATTTTTTTTAGAAATTAATTCTAGCAACCTTTCAGCGTAAGCATCCAGCCGCCCCACCTATGAATGCCATGATCGTCTCGCCATACTCCGATTTTCATTTTGGAGATCGTGATGCAAGCAAGCGTACGCAGGGCGTTATGGAAAGAGCGGGTCCAGCAATGGCGTGAGAGCGGCCTGAGCCAGCGCGCATTCGCGCTCCAGCATGGCTGGCCGATACGCCAGGCTGGCTACTGGATACGGGAGTTGCGCGACGAGGTCGGTCCCCCGGCTGCGATGGAACTGATCCCGGTGAGCGTCAAGCGCGCCAACGTCAGCGTAGCGAGTCCGGCGATCCTGTTGCGCAGCGCCGGTGGCTGGAGCGTGGAGATTCCGGCCGGTCAAGGCGTGGCCTGGCTGGCCGATTTACTGCAGCGCCTGGCATGAAGCTGCAACTGGCTGCGGTCCGGATCGCGGTGGCACCGGTCGACATGCGCCTTGGCGCCGACGGCCTGTCGCTACTGGTCCAGCAAGCGCTCGGATGCACTCCTTGCGACGGCACCGCCTACGTTTTTAGCAACCGGCGCCGCAATCGAGTGAAGCTGGTTTGCTGGGACGGCAATGGTGTCTGGCTGTGCCAGCGACGTTTGCACCGGGGTCATTTCATCTGGCCGCAAGCGGGCGATGCGGTGTGCGAGCTCAGCGACGAGCAATGGCAATGGCTGGTCGCCGGCGTCGATTGGCAGCGTCTGTCGGCCACCGCGCCGGCCCATTGGCACTTGTAAAAAGACCACGTTTCAGAGCCTCTCGCTGGCGTCGTCATGGGCACACCGGCATTGTTAACCGATGGTGAGCGTGTTAACATCGATGCCATGGATTTACTCGCCAAACTCACCCGCCTTGACCTCGCTCCCGCCTTGCTGGACGATGTACGCGCGTTGCTGGCGCGGGTCGAACTCGCCGAGCAGAATGCGCAATTGGTCGCGGTGATGGAAGGCATGCTCCAGAACAAGGAAAGCATCATCGAGGCCAAGGATAGCCTCATTGAAGCCAAGGAAAGCCTCATTACGGTCAAGGAAGGCATCATTGAGGCCAAGGAAAGTCTCATTGCGGTCAAGGAAAGCATCATCAAGAGCGCCGACATCAAGATCGCCGCGCTGACGCTGGAACTGGCGCATCACCGCCGCATCCGCTTTGCCTACAAGAGCGAAGCGCTGTCAGTCGACCAGCGCGACTTGTTCGAAGAGACCTGGGACGTCGACCTGGCAGCGATGGAGGCCGAACTCGATGCACAAAGCGACGCGCTGGCGCAGGGCAAGCCGAAAGCGAAGCGCCCACGCGCCGGCCGCCAGCCTTTGCCGGCTCATCTGGTGCGCATCGAACATCGCCATGAACCCGATTCGTGCCAATGCGGCCAGTGCGGCGGCGCTCTCAGCTTAATCGGCGAGGATATCAGCGAGCAACTCGACGTCGAGCCGGCGCGTTTCTTCGTGCATCGCCACATCCGGCCACAATATGCTTGCCGCACCTGCGCAACGGTGACGGCAGAGCCGGTGCCGCCGGCCATCATCGACGGCGGCATGGCATCCTCGGGCTTGCTGGCCTGGCTGGCGATCAGCAAGTTCGTCGACCATCTGCCTTTGTACCGCATCGGCCAGATCGGCGCGCGCCAGGACGTGCCGCTGCCGATTTCGACGACGGCCGACTGGCTCGGCAAGATTGGCGTGGCGCTGCAGCCGCTGGCCGACCGAATGAGCACATTGCTGCGGCTGCGCCCGATCTTGCATGCCGATGAAACGCCGGTGCGGCAACTCGATCCCGGGAAGGGCAAGACCAAGCGAGCCTATCTGTGGGCCTATCGCAGCAACAGCTTCGATGAAGGACCTTTGATCGTCGTGTTCGACTATCAGGGCGGGCGCGGCGGCGTGCATGCGCAAACCTTCCTGGGCGATTGGCGCGGCCATCTGATGGTTGACGATTACAGCGGTTACAAAGCCTTGTTCGTTGGCGGCGTCACGGAACTGGCGTGCCTGGCCCATCTGCGCCGAAAATTCTTCGACTTGCATGCGGCCAATGGCAGTCCGATCGCGGCGCAGGCGCTGCGCCGGATCGCTCAGCTGTATGTCATCGAGCAGCAAGCGCGCGACGGCAACGCCGTTGAACGGTTGCGGCTGCGCCAGGAACTGGCAAAACCGCTGCTGACCCAATGTCACGACTGGCTCATCACAACGCGTTGCACCGTGGCTGACGGCAGCGGCACGGCCAAAGCGATCGACCATGCGTTGAAGCGCTGGCCGGCGCTGATCCGCTATGCCGACTCGGGCACGCTGCCAATCGATAACAACCCGGTCGAGAATGCGATTCGCCCCATTGCCATCGGCAAGAAAAACTGGTTATTTGCGGGCTCGGAGCGCGCCGGTCGCCGCGCAGCTGCCATCCAAAGCCTGCTG
>CANFGA010000055.1 GCA_947446335.1 Oxalobacteraceae bacterium
CGGCGCGGCGGCCGCCGGCAAGGTGATCGAAGCCTTCGGTCATTTCTTGATCGGCGGCAATTTCACGGTCGGTATCGTGGTCTTCATCATCTTGACCATCATTAACTTCACCGTCGTGACCAAGGGTGCGGGCCGGATCGCCGAGGTCGGCGCCCGTTTCGCGCTGGACGCGATGCCGGGCAAGCAGATGGCGATCGACGCTGACTTGAACGCCGGCTTGATCGGCGAAGACGACGCACGCCGTCGTCGCACCGAAGTGGCGCAAGAAGCCGAATTCTATGGCGCGATGGACGGCGCCAGCAAGTACGTGCGCGGCGATGCGGTGGCTGGCATCATGATTACCGTCATCAATATCGTCGGCGGCTTGCTGGTCGGCTTGCTGCAGCACGACATGGGCTTTGCCGATGCGATGAAGACCTACACCTTGCTGGCCATCGGCGATGGCCTGGTGGCGCAGATTCCATCGCTGATCATTTCAACGGCGGCCGGTATCGTCGTCTCGCGCGTGGCCAGCGACCAGGATATCGGCACCCAATTGGTGGGCCAGTTGTTTGCCAAGCCAAAAGTGTTGTATATCACCGCGGCCATCATCGGTGGCATGGGCATCATTCCCGGCATGCCCAATCTGGTCTTTCTGATGTTGGCCGGCAGCTTGGGCGGCACCGCTTATCTGCTCGACAAGCGCGCCGCAGCCGATGCCGCCGCGCCGCCGGTCGAGTTGCCACCCCCGCCGCCGCCCGCGGAGTCGGAAGAGGCGAGCTGGCAAGACATCATGCCGGTCGACACGCTCGGATTGGAAGTCGGTTACCGCCTGATTCCGCTGGTCGACAAGTCGCAAGGCGGAGAATTGCTCAAGCGCATCAAGGGCATACGCAAGAAATTTGCGCAAGAGATCGGCTTCCTGGCGCCGCCAGTGCATATCCGCGACAACCTGGAATTGAAGCCGTCGGCTTACCGGATCACGCTCAAGGGCGTCGAAGTGGGCAACGGCGAATCGTTCAATGGACAATTTCTTGCGATTAATCCCGGCATGGCCAGCGGCTCGCTGCCGGGGTTGGCCACCAGCGACCCGGCCTTCGGTTTGCCGGCCACGTGGATCGAGGCCTCCCTGCGCGACCAGGCCCAGGCGATGGGCTATACCGTGGTCGACGCCGGCACCGTGGTGGCAACCCATTTGAATCATTTGATCACCAGCCATGCGTCGGAATTGCTGGGCCGGGGCGAAGTACAAGCCTTGCTCGATCATCTGGGCAAGGAAGCGCCCAAGCTGATCGAGGATCTGGTGCCCAAGCTGGTGTCGCTGTCGACGCTGCAAAAAGTATTGCAGAACCTGCTGGCCGAAGGGGTGCATATCCGCGACATGCGCAGCATCATCGAAACGCTGGCCGAGCACGCCGCGCATACCCAGGACCAGAATGAATTGACGGCGCTGGTGCGCATTGCGCTGGGCCGCGCCATCGTTCAGCAATTGTTCCCTGGTGCCAATGAATTGTCGGTGATGACGCTCGATAACCGGCTCGAGCGCTTGTTGCTGCAGGCGCTGGCGGCGAGCGGTCCCGATGGCGCCGGCATCGAACCCGGGCTGGCCGACACGATCGCGCAGCAAGCCGGCCAGGCCGTCGCACAGCAAGAAGCGCAGGGTTTGACGCCGGTGCTGCTGGTGCCCGGTGCGCTGCGGGCCTTGCTGTCGCGCTTTTTGCGGCGCGCGCTGCCGCAGTTGAAAGTGCTGTCCCATTCCGAGATCCCGGAATCGAAAACGATACGGGTCACCGCGCTGGTCGGCACGCAATAGCGCCTCGCGGAACAAGCATCTTGCGCGCGCTTGATCCGAGAAAATTGAAATGCGGCCAGTTTCGGCGCCTGTTCCGGCTATCGATGGCGCTGCGCATCGTCAATAATCGCTGTGTCAGAGTGATCTGCGCTGCATGTTGACAGCGCGACGCCAGGCGAACGGGAGTCGAAGATGGCCAAACAGAATGATGCCGCGATGGTCTTGACAGGTGCAGACCTGGAGTGGCGGCCATGAATGTCAAGAAATTCACGGCAACCACCGTGCGCGAAGCACTGCGCAAGGTGCGCGAGGTGCTCGGACCCGATGCCGTGATTCTGTCGAACCGGTCATCCGATGGCCAGGTCGAAATTCTGGCGTTGGCCAGCGACGACATGGCGACCCTGACCGCGCCCGATGCCGGCTCCGAGATGGCCGAACCGCTGCTGGACTTGCAGTTTGCGCCGCGCCCGCAGGCCGAGTCACTCGACATGGCGCGCATTTCACAGATGATGACGTCCGCGCTGGCCGAAGCCAAGGAAAGCGCCAGCCTTGAAATGGGCGGCGTGATGAATGAGATCCGCGCCATGCGCGGGATGATGGAAACCCAGTTGGCCGAGATTTCGTGGGATTCGACCCAGCGCCGCGAGCCGCAAAAAACGCTGGTGCTGCGCCAGATGCTCGCTGCCGGTTTCAGCGCCAGTCTGGCGCGCTACCTGATCGACAAGTTGCCGACCGGACGCGATGGCAATGACAGCATGCGCTGGATCAAGACGGTGCTGAGCCGCAACCTGGGCGCGATGGCCAATGAAGACAGCATGCTGGAGCAGGGCGGCGTGTTTGCGCTGGTCGGACCGACTGGCGTGGGCAAGACCACCAGCACCGCAAAACTGGCGGCGCGCTGCGTGATGCGGCACGGCCCCGACAATCTGGCTTTGATCACGACCGATGCTTATCGTATCGGCGCGCACGAACAGTTGCGCATCTACGGCAAGATCCTGGGCGTGATGGTGCATGCGGTCAAGGATGAAGCCGATTTGCGCATCGCGCTCAAGGAATTGCGCAACAAGCACACGGTGCTGATCGATACGGTCGGCGTGAGCCAGCGCGACCAGATGGTCACTGCGCAGGTGGCGATGCTGGCGGGCTCGGGTGCCGACGTCAAGCGCTTGCTGTGCCTGAATGCGACCTCGACCCAGGAAACGCTGAGCGAAGTGGTGCGCGCCTATCAGGGCAGCGGCCTGGCCGGTTGCATCATGACCAAGCTCGACGAGGCGGCATCGATCGGCAATGTGCTCGATGTCGTGATCCGCCACAAGCTCAATTTGTTTTACATCTCAAATGGCCAGCGCGTGCCCGAAGACATGCATCTGGCCGATCGTGGTTATCTGATCGACCGCGCCTTCAAGATGAAGCGCGATATCGCTCAATCGCAATACTCGGATGAAGAACTGGCGCTGCTGATGGCCAACTCCAGCAATGCCCGCAATGACAGCACGCTGCGCGAGGTGAACCTTGGATGATGTTGATTTCGGTGGTGGCATATCCGGCGGGGTGCGCCATGGCGTGTTCGATTTCGATCAAGCCGAAGGGCTGCGCCGGATGCTCGCCGGCGCCAAGCCGCGCATCGTCACATTCCTTGCCGCCACCGCGCAAGATGAAAAGGGTGCGATGCTGGTCAACCTGGGCGCCTCGCTGGCGCGCGCCGGCATCGACGTGCTGCTGGTCGATGCCGGCAGCGCCGCCCATGGCATCGCGGCGCGCCTGGGCGTGGCCGGCGGCGCTACCTTGCTCGGCGTGGCGCGCCAGCAATGCGCGCTCGACGAAGTCATCAAGCAAGTGCCGCAAGGGTTTGGCGTGGTATCGATGCTGCCTTCGGGCAGCTGCGGTGCAGAAGATGCCGATGAAGCGCGCCGCCTGGCCAGGGCCTTCGATATCCTGGTCAAGCAAACCGGCACCGTCATCGTCGATGGCGAATTCGATGGCGACAGTTTCCCCTTGCCGGTCATGGCCAACGCCGAGATCGTGGTGCAAGTATCGAACAGCGCCGCGTCGATCACGGCCGCCTATAGCCTGATCAAGCGCCTCAACCTGGCGCTGGGCCACCGCTCCTTTGGCATCCTGGTCATCAATGCCTCCGAGCGCGAAGCGAAGGTGGTGTACGACAACATGAAGCAGGCAGCGAGCCGCTATCTGGCGCTGGACCTGACGTCGATGGGATCGGTGCCGGCCGACGAGCACTTGCAGCGCGCAGCGCGCCTGGGACGCGCCGTTGTCGATGCGTTTCCGCAAGCTGGCTCGTCGGTGGCGTTTCGCCAACTGGCCGGGCTTTTTTCGCTCACTTCCGTGCCGCGCAGCCTCGCTGGCGGCAACCATCATTTTGGCATCTGAGCCAGCACGATCGAGCATGTATACGGCCAAGGGAACAACAGGCAGGGATCATTTGCTGGTGGCGCACATGCCGCTGGTGAAGCGCCTGGCGCACCACATGAAGGCGAAGCTGCCGCCATCGGTCGAAGTCGACGATCTGGTGCAAGCGGGGATGATCGGCTTGCTCGATGCGATCAATCGCTTCGAAGATACCCATGGCGCGCAATTTGAAACCTACGCCGTGCTGCGCATCCGCGGCGCGATGCTCGACGAATTGCGCAGCAGCGACTGGTTGCCGCGCAGCATGCGCCAGAACATGCGCAAGATCGAAGTGGCGATGAGCACGCTGCAGCAGCGCCTGGGCCATCCGCCCACCGAATCCGAAGTCGCTGCGCTGCTGAAGCTGTCGCTGGCCGACTATCAAGAGATGCTCTCGGCCGGCGGTGGCCATCAATTGCTGTATTACGAGGATTTTCGCGATCCGGACGGCCAGGACAGCTTTCTCGATCGCCACTGCGTCGATGAAAACAGCGATCCCTTGCGCGCGCTGCTCGACACCGATTTTCGCCAGGGCGTCATCGACGCCATCGATGCCTTGCCGCCGCGCGAGAAATTGCTGATGGGTTTGTACTATGAGGAAGAATTGAACTTGAAGGAAATCGGCGCCGTGATGGGCGTATCGGAATCGCGCGTGTCGCAGTTGCATACACAGGCTGTCACGCGCCTGCGTGCAACATTAAGGGAGAAGCAATGGACTGGGCCAGCGTAGCCGGCGTTCTGCTGGCGCTGGCCGGTTTGTTGGGTGGTCAGAGTCTCGATGGTGGCAAGCTCGCGTCGTTGCTGCAGCCGGCCGCCTTTGCGATCGTCGTCGTCAGCACGCTCGGTGCAGTATTGCTGCAAACCCGGCTGCCCACCTTCTTGCGCGGCATGCGGATGCTGGGCTGGGTCTTCGTGACGCCACCCGATCCGCGGCCCGCGCTCGCGAGCGAGATATTGGCCTGGAATTTGAGCGCGCGCCGCGAGGGACCTTTGTCGCTGGAGCACTACATGCAAGATACCAAGGACGATTTCATCGCCAAGGGCTTGCGCATGATCATCGATGGCATCGCGCCCGACAAGCTGCGCCATTTGCTCGATGTCGAAATCGGCGATCGCGAACTGGCCGAGCGCCAGGCCATCAAGGTATGGGAAGCGGCAGCCGGTTATGCGCCCACGATCGGCATTCTGGGCGCCGTGCTGGGCCTGATCCACGTGATGGAAAATCTGACCGATCCCAGCAAGTTAGGCAGCGGCATCGCGGTCGCCTTCGTGTCCACCATCTACGGCGTGGGTCTGGCCAATCTGTTTTTTTTCCCGGTTGCCAACAAGCTCAAGCTGATCGTCGCGCGCACCGTCTCGCAGCAGGAAATCACGGCGGCAGTATTCCACGACATCGCCAGCGGCGACACGACGCGCGTGGTCGAAGAGCGCGTCGCCAGCATGTTGCGCAAGGATTGATCCGGGATGCGGCGTGATCGCAGAAAGCACGACGAGGAGCACGATCCGCACGATCGCTGGCTGATATCGTATGCCGATTTCATGACCTTGCTGTTCGCCTTCTTTGTCGTCATGTATGCCTTGTCTTCCATCAATGAAGGAAAGTACCGGGTTTTTTCCGACTCGGTGGGCGACGCATTCAGCCTGGGAAAAGGAGCAGCAGTCATGGGTGTGCCCGCCGTCGACGCCCCGGCGGTGCTGGCATTGCCCAATCCTGCGCGCAAGCGGCGCAACGAAGCGCTGCGCCGCGAAAAGGAGCACATGACGCGCCTGGCGCAGGATCTGTTGTCGACGCTGGCACCGCTGGTCAAGGAAGGCAAGGTTCGGGTCACCCAAAACAGCCGCGGCGTCAGCGTCGAGATCAACGCCAGCATCCTGTTCAATCAAGGCGATGCCCGTCTCACCGAGGAATCTGACCAGGCCTTGCGCGCGGTCGCGGTGCTGCTCAAGGATGATCCGCATGCGGTCCAGGTCGAGGGTCATACCGATACCATGCCCATCAGTAATGTACAGTTTCCATCGAACTGGGAATTGTCGGCCGCGCGTGCCAGCGCCGTGGTGCGCTTGTTCATTGGCGCCGGGGTAGTCTCGTCGCGCTTGACTGCGGTCGGTCATGGCGACAATCTGGCGGTAGCGCCCAATGACAGCGAGGCTGGACGGGCGCGCAACCGGCGCGTTGCGATCACGATCGTATCCGGCTTGCCCGATGTCGTCACCGACATCGCCACCGAGGTGCAGGACCTTGAAGCGAGCGCCGCCGCCAAGGCGCCCGCTGCGGCGCCTAGCCGATGACGAAGCGGCGGTTCGCTGTCGCGTTGCTGGCCTGACCGTTGGGGCCGTAGACATCCAGACCCTGGGTATTCGGACGCAGTGCATTGAGCGCGTTTTGGGTATGCGCCATCTGCTTGTTGATCAGCATGCCATTGACACGATTGATTTCCTTCGCTTCGCGCGTCAAATCCAGCACTTGCTGCCACAAACTGGCATCGGCGCTGCTGCCGCGCTCGGTCATCCACGCTTGCATCCCGGTTTCCTGGGCGGCGAAGCCGGCTGTGCCCAGCGCATGGTGGCGCGAACTGGCGAGCGCGGCCATTTTTCCGACCAGCGCCGTTTTTTGCGCGGTGACTTCGGTCAAGCTGGCGATGTCGTTGGATACCAGATGCAATTGTTCGTTCTTTAACAGATCGAGCAACAACTTCATCACTTGTTGCTCTTCGGGCAGACTGGTCATCGGGAATATGGCTTGCATGGTTTGCCTATCGTTTTCGAGATTGCAGCAAGTCTCTGGTACTTTCCAGCAAGCCATCCGCTACTTTTTCTGAATTGACTTGAAACTGGCCATCGGCGATCGCGACCTTGATGCGATCAACTTTTTTGGTGTCGAATGCGACGCTGGTGCCCGCTGCATTGGCGGCGAGGGCCTGGGCTTGCGGCGACAGGCGCACGCTTTCGGAAGCGCTGGAGGCGCCCGGGTTGGCAGCGGTTTTGTCTGTCCCGCGGGCATTGGGCGCCGGCGCCGTGGGCAAGCTGGTGGCGCCCTTGAGGGTATCGCTGATTTTCACTGCATCATCCTCATTTGGTTGGAGCGTCGCTCCGGTCGGTCTATGGGTATGAGTAATTATCGGCATCGCTGCGGCAAACTTTAGCGCATCTGGCGATCTGGTCAGAATGTCACTTCGACCAGTGCGCCAGCCCTTGCAATCCCGCTGATCTGTTGTCCGCTCGTCGTCCTCACTTGCACCACCTGGCCTTCGCCGGCATTGCCTATCGCTCTGCCCTCGGCCGAGACGCTGAAGCCGGCACCGCTGGAAATGAGGCGCACCATTTGCCCCTGCAGCACGACCGGCTTGCTGCGCAGCGTATCGAGGCGCAAGGGTGTGCCTGACGGTAATGAAACATTGGTCATGCGCCCGATCACTTGCGCCATGTCGGTCGCAATGCCTGGCGGCAGCGTCGTCAGATCGCCTTGCATCGTCATCAATTGGCGTTGTTCTATCGCCTGACCCTGTGCCAGTGGCACTGCACTGGCGATGTAATCGGCCACCACGCTGACATTGGCCTGGACATAGAGCGTCCATGGGGCCGGCGCCGAGCAGCGCACGCCGACCGTGGTCTTGCCCCAGGCCCGGCTGCCTGCTGCCAGAAACGGCTGCAGTGCAGGGCATGAGGTCAGATTCAGGCGCGCATCGATGGCGCCGACCGTGACGCTGATCTGGCCCGGCAAGCCGGCGCTTTGCGTTTCCAGGAATTGCTGGACGCTCATTCGCAGCGCGGCCGGATTCTGGCGCGCCGGTGTCTGGGCCAGGGCGGTGTGCGACAGCAGCAGGAATGCGAGGAAAAACTTGTGCGGCAATGGCATGTGGGCGGACCTTTGGAAGATCACCATGATAGCCAGCCCGGTACAGGCGTCAAGCGTCGAATAGCGCCGCTAAGCGCAGTCTGCTCCGGCGATGGTCGGCCATTGCTGCCACGTATCATGCATTGTGTCCTGTGCCGATGGTGCGTGCGCACGGCATCAGCATCGGCACAGGACCAATGGCACTCGACACTCAAGGAGCCTGACATGATAGGTAAGCTCGACGATTACATGCGTTTCAACGAGGCTGCGCTGAGCCTGCGCTCGCAGCGCCAGGAATTGATCGCCTCCAACATTGCGAATGCCGATACCCCGAATTTCAAGGCGCGCGACATCGATTTCGCCACTGCACTCGCCGGCGCGCTCGGCCGTACCAGTGCCAGTACCGCCAGCACCTCGGCTGCGGTATTGAAGAACACCGCGCCAGCGCATCTGGCGGGCGCCGCGCCCGGTAGTTTGCCCAACATGTTGCCCGACGGGACGGCGTTGCTGTATCGGGTTCCGAGCCAGGGCGCGGTCGACGGCAACACGGTGGACATGGATGTCGAACGCAACCAGTTTGCCGACAATGCGATTCGCTATGAGGCTGGCATCACGCTGATCAATGCGCAGATCAGGGGCATGATGGCAGCGATCCAGGGGTAGTGGCTTTGATCAATGAGCCATCAGTTTTGAACCAGCAGTGGGGCAATTTGCATGTCGCTATTTAACATATTTAACGTTTCCGGTTCCGCGATGAGTGCCCAGGCCCAGCGCCTGAATGCGGTCGCCAGCAATCTGGCCAATGCCGACAGCGCCACCAGTGCCAGCGGCCAGGCTTATCGCGCCAAGCAAGTGGTATTCGAGGCGGTGCCGGTCGATGGCGGTGCCACCGGCGTCAAGGTGCGCGAGGTGATCGAAGATCCTTCACCACTGAAAATGGTCTACGACCCGAAGCACCCGATGGCTGATGAGAAGGGCTATGTCGCGATGCCGAACGTGAACGTGGTCGATGAAATGGTCAACATGCTGTCCGCTTCGCGCTCTTATCAAACCAACGTCGATACCATGAATGCCGCCAAGACGCTGCTGCAAAAAACGCTGACATTGGGCCAGTCGTGACTGGCCAGATATTGACTGAAAGAACGAGATGACAACGATACAATCTGGCGGCGGCAGCGCCATTTCGAACGACTTGATGGCCACGATGAATGCCAAGAGCGCTGCTGCGACCAACGGCACGGTGGCCGCAGACGAAGACAAGTTCCTGAAATTGCTGGTCACCCAGTTGAAGAATCAGGATCCGCTCAATCCGCTCGACAACGCCCAGATCACCAGCCAGTTGGCGCAGTTGTCGACCGTCACCGGTGTCAACAAGCTCAACACCACGCTGGAGTCGCTCAAGAGCAGTTATCAGTCATCGGAAGCATTGCAGGCAGCCAACATGATCGGCCACGGCGTGCTCGCTGCCGGCAACACGATGACGCTCACCGATGGCAAGGCCGTGCTCGGCGTCGAACTCGGATCCGCAGCTGACAGCGTGCAAATTGCCGTCACCAATGGCGCCGGCAAGGTCGTGCACACGATCGATGTCGGCGCCGCTGCAGCCGGCACCATGCCTCTGGTCTGGGATGGCAAGGATGACGACGGCGTGTTGCTGGCCAATGGCAATTATTCCTATTCCGTGACCGCGAAGCAAGGCGGCAAGGCCTTGACCGATGCCTACAGCCTGGCGCTGGGCACCGTGGGCAGCGTGTCGACCAACGCACAGGGTGTGAAGCTCAACGTGACGGGCTTGGGCGCCATCGCCATGAGCGATGTGAAGCAAATATTGTAATCGCAGCAGCGCCATCGGCCCGGGATAGTCGTGGCCATCGATCCATTTTCCAGGAGTAAATCATGTCTTTCCAGCAGGGACTTAGCGGTCTGAACGGCGCAGCAAAATCGCTCGACGTGATCGGCAATAACATCGCCAACGCCAGCACGGTCGGCTTCAAGGGCTCGCAAACCCAGTTCGCCGATATCTACGCCAGTTCGCTCAATGGCTTGAGCAACAATCAGCCCGGCATCGGCGTCAAGGTCGGGCAAATTGCGCAGCAATTTAGCCAAGGGAACATCGAATCGTCCTCCAATCCGCTCGACCTGGCGATCAACGGCGGCGGTTTCTTTCGCACCGAGGCCGGTGGCGAGATCCAGTATTCGCGCAACGGCCAGTTCGGCTTGGACAAGGAAGGCTACATCACCAATGCGCAGGGCGCCAAGTTGACCGGTTACCAGGCCGATGCCTCGGGCCTGATCCTGGGCGGCACGCCGACGCCGCTGCGGATCGACAATTCCGACTTGAAGCCGGTTGCGACCTCGAGCATCGTCGCGATGCTCAACCTCGATTCGCGCGTCACGGCGCCGGATGCGACCGCTCATCCGTTCAGCATCAGCGACCCGCTCAGCTTCAACAATCAAACCTCGATCGATATCTACGACAGCCTGGGCAACTCGCATGTGTTGTCGACCTTCTATGCCAAGCAGACGCCCGATACTGTAAATGCAACGACCGACTGGAGCGTGTACTCGGCAATCGACGGTGCGGTGGTGGGCGGCGCTGCTCCGGCAACTCCGACCGGCACCTTGACGTTCAACCAGAACGGTACTCTCACTGCCACTGTCCCGGACCCTCTGGCTTATTCGGTGGCGATTTTGCCGCCCAACGGCGCCTCTGCGTCACAAACGATCACGACCAATTTCACCGGCACCACCCAGTACGGGGCCAGCAACAGCGAAAAGGCTTCCAGCCAAAATGGTTACACGGCCGGCCAGTTGACGCGCTTCGGCGCCGGCCAGGATGGGATTTTGCTGGCGCAATACAGCAACGGTCAGTCGCACAATCTGGGCCAGATTGCGCTGGCCGACTTCGCCGATCCGAATGGCTTGACGCCGCTGGGCAACAACGCGTGGGCCGAAAGCTCGGTCTCGGGTGCGCCGCTGGTGGGTGCTCCCAGTTCCGGGCGCTTTGGCGTGCTGCAAGCGTCGTCGGTGGAAAGTTCGAACGTCGATTTGACGGCCGAACTGGTCAACATGATCACTGCGCAGCGCGTCTATCAAGCCAATGCCCAGACCATCAAGACCCAGGACTCGGTATTGCAAACGCTGGTCAACCTGCGCTAAACGACAAGCCCGGCGCGTTGTAGTGGCGTGCTGCATGGCAGGAGAAAAAG